>NZ_JBHXBO010000103.1:0-14615 GCF_042726775.1 Oerskovia sp. NPDC060287 | reverse complement strand
CATCTACTCACTTCTCGGCAAGGCCAGGGAGTCGTTTCTCGCCCCAGGATCTAGCGCTCCGCGGCCGGCGCGTGCATCTCGACGCTGATCTGGCTCGCGTCGAGCACCTTGAGCGTCTCGTCCATGGCCCCCGAGCTGTAGGTGCCGTGGTCGCGCACGTGCAGCAGCTCCTCGCGCTGCGCGGCCAGCACCGCGAGCCGCAGCTCGCGGTACTGCCGGTGCTGCTCGTCGGCCTCGGTGGCCTCCCGGTCCACGAGGTCGTCGTGCGCGATCTCCTGACGCACGCGTTCGATCGTCTCGGGCGCGTAGGGGGTCCCGTCGGGGCGGACGAGACCCGGCGCGTCGATCACCTCGGAGGCGACCCGCGACAGCTCGCCCAGGAGCGCGAGCCGCTCGTCGCTCTCGGTCGAGGCGTCGACCGTCAGGTCGAGCTTGCGCACGACCCACGGGAGCGTCCCGCCCTGGACGAGCAGCGTCCCGGCCGCGACGAAGAACGCGATGAGGATGAGCAGCGCGCGGTGCGGGGTACCGCTCGGCAGCGACTGCGCCGCGGCCAGCGTCACGACGCCGCGCATGCCCGCCCACACGAGCAGGACGCCCTCGCGGCGACCGAGCGGCTCCTGCGCCAGGTAGTCGATGTCCGCGATGCGGCGCGTGAGGAAGGTCTGCACCCGGGCCATCCGGGTCCGGAACCGCGGGTCGTCGAGCGAGGGCGCCTCGGCGCCCGGCCCGCCGCGCGCCGAGGACAGGCCGCCGGGGCCGCCCAGGCCGGGGACCATCGTGCCGTGGGGTCCGCCGCCCGGCCCGCCGGTGGCACCACCCACCCCGCGCCCACCCGGTCCGCCGCGTGCCCGACGCGTGCGCCATCCCTTGCCCTGGCCACGGTCCTCGATCGAGGGCAGCTCGCCACGCTCGAGCTTCTCGGTCACGGCCGAGAGCTTCTCGCGGACCTCGGGGTTGCGCCGGTTGGAGCGCTTCATGAGCCACAGCAGCACCGCGACGAACACCGACCGCAGCGCGATCACCACGACCGCCGCCATGAGCGCGAGCCCCGCGGCCATCCACAGGCTGCCGTGCTCCTCGCGGACCTCCTCGACGAGCCCGAACACCTCGAGCCCCATGAGCAGGAACACCCCGCTCTCGAGCAGGAGCTCGACGGTCCGCCAGTTGGCCTTCTCGGCGATCCGGTCCTGCGGGCTCAGGTGCTTGGGCGCGCCGAGCCCGGTGACGATGCCCGCCGTGACGACCGCGACCAGGCCCGAGGCGCCGAGGTGCTCCGACGGCAGGAACGCGATGAACGGGACGACGAACGAGATGGCCGTGTTGGACGTCGCCTCACGCACGCGCGAGCGCAGCCACAGGTTGGCCTTGCCGACCACGAACCCGATCGCGACCGCGACCGCGACCGCGTAGACGAAGTCGCCCGCGACCTGCCCGACCGAGACGGTGGCGGCCGTGGCCGCGATGGCCGAGCGCAGCAGCACCAGGGCGGACGCGTCGTTGAGCAGGCTCTCGCCCTCGAGCACCGTCACGATGCGCGGCGACACCCCGGCCTTCTTGACGATCGACGTCGCGACCGCGTCGGTGGGGCTGATGATCGCCCCGAGCGCGATGCCCGTCGCGAGCCCGATCCCCGGGATGAACAGGTGGAACAGGAAGCCCAGGACAACCGCGCTGATGACCACGAGGACGACCGAGAGGCCGCTGATCGCCTTGAGATCTCGCCGGAAGTCCATGGCGGGCATGCTGACCGACGCCGAGTAGAGCAGCGGTGGCAGCACCCCGGCCAGGATCCACTCGGGGTCGACCTCGACGGCCGAGACCGCAGGCAGGAACGACACCGCGACGCCCAGCAGCACGAGGATCAGCGGGGCGGCGACCCCCAGGCGCGGCGCGAGGGCGGTCACGCCGACCACCGCCAGGACGCCGGCGATCAGGTAGGGGGCGAACTCCATGGGCTTCTCGTCTCGCTCGGGGAATTACTTCCTATCAGACGAAGCTTCTTCGCCCGTCACCGCTACGCGTCGCGCGAAACCCACTCGTCAGCCTGGTCGCGTGCGGTGCGCAGCATCGCGGTGGCCTCGTCCTGGTTGACGCGGGCCAGCGCGAGGGCGCCCAGCAGCAGCGAGAGCAGCATGCGTGCCCGCTGCGCGACGACCTCGTCCGTGAGCGTCGGGGTCGCGGCGCGCAGGGCCCCGGAGAGGGCGTCGGTGAGCTCGGCCCGGTAGGCGTCGACCACGGCGCGCAGCGCCTCGTCGTGCCCGGCGGGGCCGGTCGCGCAGTCGACAAGGAGGCAGCCGCGCCGCGGGGAGTCCGCGGGAAGCTGCCCGACGGCGGCGGCCAGGCCGTCGAAGTAGGTCACCACGGCGGCGCCCGCCTCGGGCGGGGTGGCGCCCTCCTGGGCTGCGGTCACGAGGACGCGCAGGCGGGGGCGGATGACGGCGTCGAGGTAGTCGTCGACGGCGGCGTCGAAGAGCCCGCGCTTGGATCCGAACGCGTGGTAGAGGCTCGACCGGTTCAGCCCGGTGGCGCGCTCGAGGTCGGGGAGAGATGCTCCCTCCAGGCCCTGGTCCCAGAACACGTCCCGGGCAGCCTGCACCACCGTGGTGGTGTCGAACGACTGCGACCTGCCCACGTGAACCACCTCACTTTCCGCGCCTCGTATTGCACCGACCGGTACACAACTGTACCGTCGATTAATAGACCGAGCAGTTCACAATACCGTTTCCGCCGGCAGCGGCAGGCACGAGAGCCCGCCCCCTCACCCTGAAGGACACCTCCCATGACCGCGACCGCACTGGTCTTCGCCGGGCTCGCCGCACTGATCCACGTCTACATCTTCGTGCTCGAGTCGGTGTCCTGGACGTCCCCCCGGACCCGTGCGACGTTCGGGACCACCGAGCAGGAGGCGCAGGCCACCAAGGAGCTCGCGTTCAACCAGGGCTTCTACAACCTGTTCCTCGCGGCCATCACCGTGATCGGGATCGTCGTGCTCGCGGCCGGGCACACCGGTGTCGGCGCGGCCCTCGTGCTGAGCGCGACCGGGTCGATGGTCCTCGCCGGGCTCGTGCTGATCGTGTCGTCGCCCGCCAAGGCGCGTGCCGCGCTCGTCCAGCTCGTCCCGCCCGCGATCGCGGTCGTGCTCCTCGTGATCGCCCTGGTGTCCTGACCGCGGGCCGAGCCGCCGACCACCCCACCCCAGCCCCACCGACCGCCGCACCGGCCCACCCGGCCGGGCTGCGCCGTCGGGCATGCCCTCCAGAACCACGACCGAAGGACCGAGAGACCCTCATGACCTCCTCCACGCAGATCCAGCTCGTCGCCCGCCCCACCGGCTGGCCCACGCACGACGACTTCCGCACCGTCCAGGTCGAGCTCCCCGAGCTCGCCCCCGGCCAGGTGCGCGTCCGGAACGAGTTCGTGTCGGTCGACCCGTACATGCGCGGGCGCATGAACGACGTGAAGTCGTACACCCCTCCCTACGCGCTGGGCGAGACCATGACGGGCGGCGCCGTCGGGCGCGTCGAGGCCTCGACGGCCGAGGGCTTCGCGGTCGGCGACGTCGTGCTGCACCAGCTCGGGTGGCGTGACGTGGCCCAGGGAGACGCGGCCGCCTTCCGCGTGGTCCCCGAGCTCCCGGGCGTCCCGCTGTCCGCCTACCTGGGCATCCTGGGCATGACGGGGCTCACGGCGTACGTCGGGCTGCTCGAGATCGCGGGCCTGCGCGAGGGCGACACCGTGTTCGTCTCCGGTGCGGCCGGGGCCGTGGGCACGGCCGCGGGCCAGATCGCGCGCCTCAAGGGCGCGGGCCGCGTCGTCGGGTCTGCCGGGACGCCCGAGAAGGTCGCGCTCCTGACCGAGCGCTACGGCTACGACGCGGCGTTCAGCTACAAGGACGGGCCCGTCGCCGACCAGCTCGCCGTGGCCGCGCCCGACGGGATCGACCTGTACTTCGACAACGTCGGCGGTGAGCACCTCGAGGCCGCGCTGGGCGCGTTCAACGACTTCGGGCGCGCGGCCCTGTGCGGTGCGATCTCGCAGTACAACGAGACCGGGCCCGCGGTGGGCCCGCGGAACATGAGCAACATGGTGACCCGCAGCCTCATGCTCAAGGGCTTCACGATCGGCAACCACCTCGAGCACTTCCCGGCGTTCTCGCGCGACATGGGCGCCTGGCTCCAGGCGGGCGACGTCGTGTTCGACGAGACCGTGGTCGACGGGATCGAGAGCTCCGTCGACGCCTTCCTCGACCTCATGCGCGGCGCGAACACGGGCAAGATGGTCGTGCGCGTCTGAGGTCTCCGACCGGCCTCGCGCCGGTCCGGCCCGGGGCCGCGCCTAGAACGCCACCGAGTGCGTCCTGAGCGCGGCCTCGTCGCGTGCGGGCGGGGCACCCGCCGGCCCGCCGCTCCCCCGGCTCCCCTGCCCGACGGCGTCACGCGCCCCGGCCGGGCGCGTCACCCCGCGCTGGTCGAGGATCGGGCGCACGCCCTCGGCGAACCAGTGCGCCTCCTCGAGGTGCGGGTAGCCCGACAGCACGAACTCGTCGAAGCCTGCCTCGTGGTACTCCTGCACGAGGTCGGCGACCTCCTCGTGGCTGCCCACGAGCGACGTCCCGGCACCGCCGCGCACGAGCCCCACCCCTGCCCACAGGCCCGGGTGCACCTCGAGCGAACGCGTGCGGCCGTCGAAGCGTTCGCCGTTGAGCGCGGCCATGCGGCGCTGGCCCGTCGAGGACGACGAGCGGAACTGGGCCTGCGCGGCCGCGACCTGCTCGGGCGACCACGCGTCGAGGAACTTCTCGGTGACTCCCCACGCCTCGGCCGACGAGTCGCGGCTGATGGTGTGCAGCCGGATGCCGAACCGCAGGGTCCGCCCGCGCTCGGCCGCGAGCTCGCGCACCCGGTCGATCTTCGCCTTGGCCTGGGCGGGCGGTTCTCCCCACGTGAGATAGACGTCGGCGTGCTCGGCCGCGACGGGCAGCGCGGCGTCCGAGGACCCGCCGAAGTAGATGGGCGGCGCCGGGTCGGGCGGCACGGGGACCCGGCCGTCACGGATGCGGTAGTGCTGCCCGTCGAGGTCGAGCGGCTCGCCCGAGAACAGCCCGCGCACCACCGCCAGGAACTCGGCCGTGCGCGCGTAGCGCTCGTCGTGCTCGAGCCAGTCGCCGAACCTGCGCTGCTCGCTCTCGTCACCGCCGGTCACGACGTTGAGGCGCACGCGCCCGCCCGAGAACCGCTGGAGCGTCGCTGCCATCTGCGCCGCGAGCGTCGGAGACACCAGCCCGGGACGGAACGCCACGAGGAAGTGCAGCCGCTGCGTCTCGCGCAGCAGCGCCGCGGTGGTCAGCCAGGCGTCCTCGCACCAGGTGCCGGTCGGGGTCAGGACCGCCTCGTAGCCCAGGCGGTCGGCCGCGCGCGCCACGTCGGTGAGGTAGTCGAGCGTCGGGGCCCGGAAGGCCTGCGCCGTGCCGGGGGTCGTCGCGGCGTGCGAGGACCCGACGACGGTGCGTCCGTCCCCCGACGTCGGCAGGAACCAGTGGATCGCCGCGGTCATGTCTCCTCCGTCCGGCGCGGCCCGTCCGGCAGCCCGTCCTCGCGGGCCCGGCGGGCCGTTCGGTCGAGGAGGTCGCGGGTCGCGCGCGTCGGCGGACCGTAGGCCGGGAGGAGTGGCCGGTCAAGCAGATCGCGGAACCTCTCGCGGGCTGGGACGGGGTGGTCGCTCGCCTCCCCCGCAGGAGGGAGAGGGGGTCGGTCGCGGGCCGGTGCCGCGGGGCGCCGGGACCCGCAAGAATCGTCCGCATGGTCATCGCCGCCCGGGCCCCCGGGTCCACCACCCCGCCGCCACCCTCCGCCACCGACGGCGAGCCCGGACGCTCACCGGCGACCGGAGCCAGTGCCGCGAGCGAGCGTGCGGACTGGCGGCCCTGGGTCTTCCCCGGCGTGCTCGCGCTGCTCGTGGGGCTGTTCACGCTCTACACCCCGATGTACTCGTCCTACGGGGCCACCGGGCTCTGGGGCGATGACCTGACCACCCGGACGAACATGAGTCCCGTCGTGTACCTGGGGATCCTCAGCGCGATCGTCGGGGTCCTCGTCTCCCGCCGTGCGACAGCCCTGGCCTGCCTGCTCGCCGGGTGGCCCTTCCTGGTCGTCCCCGTCATCGGGATGTTCGTCTGGTCGTGGTGGCTCGCCCTCCTCGCGATCGCGGTGGCCACCGCCTACGACGGCATCCGGCGGGCCGCCCTGCCGCTCGGGCTGACGCTGCTCGTCGCGGCGGGATACTGCGCATTCCCGGTCGTGGCGCTCCTCCCGGTCGGACCCGTGACCGCCGGCCCCGATCGCGGGGACACCGCGATCGTCTTCGTCCTGTATGCGGCAGCCAGCCTCGCGGCCGTCGCGATCAGCGCCGCAGCCGGCACGAGCAACCGCGCAGCGCTCCGCGCCGCCGCCGCCGACCGCGCCTCGGAGCACGCCCTCGGCGTCGAGACCGTCGCGGTCGAGCGGGCCAGGATCGCGCACGACCTGCACGACGTCGTCGCGCACCACATCTCGCTCGTCGCCGTCCGCGCGGAGTCGGCACCGTACGTGCACCCGTCGATCGATGCCGAGTCGAGGGTCGTGCTCGCGGAGATCGCCGACGACGCCCGGCACGCGCTGGGCGAGCTGCGCCAGGTGCTCGCGGTGCTCCAGCGCACCGAGGGCGCCGACCGGTCCCCTCAACCCGGAGCCGCGGACGTCGTGACGCTCGTGGACGCCGCCCGCTCGGCCGGGCAGCCCGTGACGGTCGTCGGCGACGTGCCGGTGCTGCCGTCGACCCAGGGGCTCGTGCTCTACCGCGCGGTCCAGGAGTCGCTCACGAACGCGCGCCGCCACGCCCCGGGGCAGCCGGTGACGCTCGTCCTCGGGACGGGCGACCACCGGCTCACCGACGTCCGCGTCACCGCCCGCCTCTCCAACCCCCTGGTCCCCCGCACCTCGCCCGCGGCCCCGGGGCGCGGGCTGCTCGGGATGCGCGAGCGCGTCGAGTCGATCGGCGGGTCGCTCACCGCGGGCGAGGAGGACGGCTCGTTCGTCGTCGAGCTGACGCTCCCCGCGGACGGGCCGGCGCCTGCGCCGGCCCCGGAGCCCGCGGAGGCCCACCTGCGCTACTCCGCGGGCGATCCCCTGGACGTCCACCTCCTCGACGTCCCGGACGGGACCGACGCATGACCCGCGTCGTGGTCGCCGACGACCAGCCCGTGGTCCGCTACGGCTTCGCCGCGATCCTCGACGCGGCCGACGACATCGAGGTCGTCGGCTCAGCGGGGAACGGCGCCGAGCTGCTCGACGTCGTCGCGGCCCACCGGCCCGACGTCGCGGTCGTGGACGTGCGCATGCCCGTCATGGACGGGATCGCCGCGACCGCCGAGATCTGCGCGCGCCACCCGGGCACGAGCGTCCTGATCCTCACGACGTTCGACCTCGACGAGTACGTGTTCGACGCGCTCCAGGCCGGGGCCTCGGGCTTCCTGCTCAAGGACACCCCGGCGCCCCGCCTGGTCGAAGGCGTGCGGCTCGTCGCCGAGGGCTCGATGCTCCTGGGACCGACCGTCACCCGCCGCCTGGTGGGCGACTTCGCGCAACGCTCGCCCAGGACCGCACCAGGGATCGAGAACCTCACGGTCCGCGAGCGCGAGGTGCTGCTCACGGTCGCCCGCGGGCTGTCGAACGCCGAGATCGGGGCGGAGCTGTTCATCACCGAGCAGACCGTGAAGTCGCACGTCTCCGAGGTGCTGCGCAAGCTCGCGTGCCGCGACCGGGTGCAGCTCGTGATCGCGGCGTACGAGTCGGGGCTGGTCGGGCTCTCGGAACGCGCCTGACCTGGGCGCGGCCCGGGCACGGGCTCGCGCCCTGGTGCGGGCGACGGACCGCGCCGATACTGGCCGGGTGCGCCGCGCGTCCCCGAGCAGGTCGCTGGTCGCCGCCCTGATGGGTGGCGGTCTGCTCCTGGGCGCGCTGGGCGGGTGCGTCGCGGGCAACCCGCCGCCCCCGTCCGCCACCTCGGTCGCGGCGCCCGCGCCCTCGGTCGGTCCCCCGACCCCCACCCCCTCGAAGCGCTCGCCCCCTGCCCCCCAGGCCCCTCCCGAGCCGGCCCCCTCGCCGCCTGAACCCGCCGCGCCGGAGTTCAGCGCCGCCGTCGGGCCCGTGACTCCCGAGCTCGCCGCGCGCATGACGCCCACGTCGTGGCGCGAGGGCTGCCCCGTCGCGCTCGCCGACCTCCGCTACGTGACGCTGACCCACCGGACCTTCGAGGGCGGTGTCGCGACGGGAGAGCTCGTCGTGCACGCCGACGTCGCCGACGGGATCGTCGAGGTCTTCCGCGAGCTCTTCGACACGGGCTACCCGGTGCGGTCGATGCGGCTCGTCGACGACTTCGGGGGCGACGACGACGCCTCGATGGCCGCCGACAACACCTCGGCGTTCAGCTGCCGACCGGTCGCGGGCACGGACCGATGGTCCGAGCACGCGTACGGCCGGGCCCTGGACCTCAACCCGGTCGAGAACCCGTGGATCTCGGGCGACGCGGTCGAGCCACCCGCGGGTGCGGAGTTCGCGTCGCGCCCCGCGGTCGCAGGCGTGATCGCGCCCGACGACGCCACCGTCCGCGCGTTCCAGGCCGCCGGGTGGCAGTGGGGCGGGTACTGGACGGGGCCGGTCGACTACCAGCACTTCTCGACGAACGGGACCTGAGGTACCGGGCGTCGCCCGTCACGACGGACGTCACGAGCCGCATGCTGACGTCACAGGCGAGGGATCCGCGGGAATGCACGGCTCCTGGCGGAATGCTCCTAGGATGAGCCGTGAGTTCCGACTGGTTCGACCTGGCCACCCAGGGCACCGAGAGCGGTGAGCTGGCCCGGTCGATCGACTGGTCCGCCACCTCGATCGGTTCGCCCGACACCTGGCCCAAGACGCTGCGCGCGGCCGTGCGTCTGTGCTTCAGCACGCGCTTCCCCATCTTCATCGCCTGGGGCCCCGAGCTCCTGATGATCTACAACGACGGCTACCGTCCCATGCTCGGCGAGGACAAGCACCCGTCCGCGATGGGCTCGCCCGCGAGCGCCGTCTGGGAGGAGATCTGGCCGGAGATCGAGCCGCTGTTCGACTCGGTGCTCTCGACGGGCGTCGCCACCTGGGCAGAGGACCAGCCGTTGCTCATGAACCGCTCGGGCTTCGACGAGGAGACGGCGTTCACGTTCTCCTACAGCCCGCTGCGCGACGAGGACGGCACGATCTGCGGCGTCATGGACGTCGCGACCGAGACGACCGACCACGTGGTGGACTCCCGCCGCCTCCAGACCCTCGGCACGCTGTCCGCGACGCTCCAGCGGCTCCAGGGCGACGTGGACGAGCTCGCTGCCGCGACCGTGGCCGTGCTGGGACGCAGCCAGGACGTGACCCGCGCGGACCTCTACCTCGACACCGCGGCCGGGCTCGTGCCGTTCGCCTCGACGCACGAGCGCCACGACGAGTCGGTCCCGCCGCAGGTCCTGCGCGAGGTCGCCGACCGGCGTCGGCTCGACCACGTCGGCGGCGCCCTGGTCGCTCCCCTCGCCGCGACGCGCGACCGGGTGGCGGCAGGCGTGATCGTCCTGCAGGGCAACCCCCACCGCCCCGACGACGACTCCCAGCGCTCGTTCCTCCAGCTCGTCGCCTCCGCGGTGGGCACGGCGCTCAGCAGCACGCTCGCTCAGCTCCGTCAGGTCGACGAGCTGCGCACCGTCGCCGACGCGCTCCAGGACGCGATGCTGCCCGACGACCCGACGGCCCCCGGCTGGCACACCCGTTATCGTCCGGCCGACGACAGCCTGCTCATCGGCGGTGACTGGTACGACGTGGTGGACCTGTCGGAAGGTCGCTTCGGCCTCGTCGTGGGCGACTGCGTGGGCAAGGGTCTGCGCGCCGCCGCCGTCATGGGTCAGCTCCGCAGCGCGAGCCGCGCCCTGCTCCTCGAGAACCTCGGCCCGGCGTCGACCCTCGAGGGCCTCGACCGCTTCGCCCGGACGCTTCCCGGGGCCGAGCTCGCGACCGTCCTGTGCGCGATCGTCGACGAGAGCTCCCGGACCATCACCTACTCGGCCGCGGGCCACCTGCCCCCGCTCGTCGTCAACAAGGCCGAGACCCGATGGCTCAACGACGGTCGCGGGACGCCCCTGGCGCTCACCTCCCTTCCTCGCAAGGAGGCCACCGTGGCTCTCGACAGCGGTGACGCCGTGGTCCTGTACACCGACGGCCTCGTCGAACGCCGCGGCGAGCACCTGTCCACCGGGCTGCGCCGGCTCGCCGACGTCGCGCTCGCCATCCGCGAGGAGCGCCCCGCAGCCGACCTCCCGGACGCGCTGCTCGCAGAGCTCCTCGTCGGTGGGGCACGCGACGACGTCGCGCTCCTCCTCTACGAGGTGCCCTGACCTCACGGGGCGCGCACCGCCCGGCCCTGCGGCGGGGCTCAGGCCAGCCCTGCGTCGTGCACGCAGATCGCCACCTGGACGCGGTTCTCGGCCCCGAGCTTGTCGAGCACCCGCCCCACGTGCGTCTTGACGGTCGCGACGCTCAGGAACAGCGCCGTCGCGATGTCCGCGTTGGACAGCCCGGACCCGATCGCGACCGCGACCTCGCGCTCACGCTCGGTCAGGCGGGACAGGCGCTCGTGCGCGGAGGCGGCCCGGTCGTCGACGGGCGTCCGCGCGACCGCGGCGATGAGCTGCTGCGTGACCGACGGCGACAGCATCGAGCGCCCCTCGGCGACCAGGCGGACGGCCGCGACGAGCTCGGCGGGCGGGGTGTCCTTGAGCAGGAACCCCGCCGCACCGAGCCGGAGCGCCGAGAGCACCATGTCGTCGGCGTCGAACGTCGTCAGCACGATCACCTTGAGCCGCGGGTCCGCGGCCCGCGCGATCTGCAGGGCCGCGAGCCCGTCGCGGCGCGGCATGCGGATGTCCATGAGGACGACGTCGGGACGGGCGCGGGCGATCTCCGTGACGGCTGCGACGCCGTCAGCGGCCTCGCCCACGATCTCGATCGACCGGTCGCCGCCCAGGATGAGGCGCAGGCCGGCCCGGACCAGGGTCTCGTCGTCGACCAGGACGACCCGCAGGGGCACGAGATCGGGGGTCTCGGGGCCCTCGGGGTTCACGTCCACGGGAGCCACGCTCTCACGACGAAGAACCCGTCACCGTCGGGTGCGGCACGGAGCTCGCCGCCCGTGAGGCGGGCACGCTCGGCGAGCCCGGTCAGGCCCAGGCCCGACGGCGGCGCACCCGACGTGCGCGAGGCGGCGCCGTCGTCGGGCACGCGGACAGTGCAGACAGTGACGAGCGGGTTGGTGACCCGCAGGACGAGCCCCTCCCCCGGCTCGCCCGAGACCTCGACGCGCACGGGCGCCGTCGGGGCGTGCTTGCGTGCGTTCGTGAGCGACTCCTGGAGGATCCGGTACGCGCCCCGGCTCACCTGCTCCGGCAGGTCCGGGAGACGACCGACCGTGGCGGGGGCGACCTCGCACTCGACGTCGGCGTCGCCACCGCCGAGACCCCGGACCTCATCGAGCAGGTCGGGCAGGGAGTCGAGCGTCGGCTGAGGGCGCTCGGGCACGCCCGCCTGGACGTCGGTCTCGCGCAGGACACCCAGGACCTCGCGCAGCTCGGTCATCGCGAGGTGGGCGTTGCCCTGGATCACGGCCGCCGCCGCGGACGTCTCCTCCCGCGTGAGGTCGGTGCGGTACGCGAGCGCCCCCGAGTGCATCGCGACGAGCGAGATGCGGTGCGCCAGGACGTCGTGCATCTCGCGGGCGATGCGCGTGCGCTCGGTCGTCCGTGCCTGGTCGAGCCGCGCGGCCTGCTCGCGCTCGGCCGTCTCGGCCCGCTCGCGCAGCGAGACCAGGAGGTCACGACGGTTGGCGATCGAGATGCCGATCGCGACGAGGAGCCCGTACACGAGCAGCGAGATCACCACGAGGACCGGGCCCCACCACGGGGTGTCGAACGTCGGGTGCAAGGCCTCGAACGCGAGCGTCGAGGCCGTCCACACGAACCCGACCGCGGTGATCTCCTGCCAGCGGCGCCGCGTCGCGAGGGAGACCAGCACGATGCAGACCGCGCCGAGCGCGAAGCCAGAGAACCCCGACAGCGACGCGAGGATCAGGGCGATCGTCAGGGGCGCGTGCCGGCTGAAGGGCATCAGGGCGATCGCGACGACGCCCAGGAAGAGGTCGAGCAGCACGAAGAGCCCCTGACGGGCGGTCGGCTCGACCGGCACCTCGGAGAGCATGAGCCCGAAGGCCAGGAACCCCACGCCGAGCGCGACGGCCAGGCGCCAGAGGGTGCCCCAGGTGGAGCGGGGGACGTACGTGTCGGTCGGCATGCCGCGAGACTATGTGCGCGTCATGCCCGGGGACATCGGCAGTCGGGACGACCCGGCGTCAGACCAAAGGATCAGCCTTGAGCGGGCGGCCCCTGCGTGAGTGCGGAGTTCTCGTGCGACACGCCGGGCGTCTCGCGCAAGAACTCCGCACTCAGCGAGCGGTCGGTCAGCTCTCTTCGTTCGCCGCACGGTAGGCGGTCAGGACGGCCTTGGGCAGGCGGCCCTTGGGGCTCACGGTGTGACCGTTCGCGAGGGCCCACGCGCGGATCGCCGCGGTCGTCTCGCCGGGCAGCAGGTAGGTCGAGCTCTTGGGCGCCGCGGGGGCGGTGGCGTTCGGCTCGACGACGGGCTCGGCGACGGGCTCGGCGACGGCGGCCTCAGCTTCGGCAACGGGCTCGTCGAGAGGCTCGCTGGGCGCCGTCTCGAGGACCGGCTCGACGACCGGCTCGATCGCAACCTCGGCGACCGGCTCGGCGGCCTCGGTGACCTCGGTGACCTCGGTGACCTCG
This sequence comes from Oerskovia sp. NPDC060287, assembly GCF_042726775.1. Taxonomy (NCBI): domain Bacteria; kingdom Bacillati; phylum Actinomycetota; class Actinomycetes; order Micrococcales; family Cellulomonadaceae; genus Oerskovia; species Oerskovia sp. NPDC060287. The sequence continues at coordinate 1,708 of NZ_JBHXBO010000103.1, read as the reverse complement.
ACCACCGTGTCGCCCACAGGGGCCTCAGGGGTCTCAGGCTCGACCCGAGCGGCGGCCACCTCGGCCTTCTCGTCGACGATCGGCTCGACGACGGGCGCCGGCTCCACGACCGGCTCGGCCTCGGCTTCGACGACCAGCTCGGCGGGCGCGGGCGCGACCTCCACGACCTCCACGACCTCGGCCTTCGCTTCCGCCTCCACGTCGACCTCGGCGGCCGGCTCGGACTCGGGCGCGGCGTCCGCAACCTCGGCGGCCGGTTCCACGACCGTCTCGACCTCGACGACCTCGACGACCTCGACGACGGCCTCGGCCTCCTGCGTCTCCTCGCGCTCGAGGACCGCGATGGCGACCGGCGTCGCCGCGGGCTCGACGACGGCGGCGGGGGCAGGAGCCGGTGCCGCGGCAGGCGTCTCGACGGGCGCCGACTGCACGGCCGGTGCGACGGGGGCCTTCTGAGCGACGTCGAACAGCGACGCGACGCTCACCACCGGTGCGTCCTCCGCCTTCTTCCGACGACCCTTGAACCAGCTCAGCAGACCCATGACGACCTCTCCGCGAACGATGCCCACACCGACCGATGTACGCGCGACAACTCTTTCACATCTCGGACGAAGGCCCCGCGGGTGCCCACCCGCTCCCCGGCCCGTGCCTCGACAACTCGCTCGACTCGGGTACCCGGCCCGCGATGTACTGGGGTGGTCCCACCTCGCCTCGCACCGCTGATCCACCGTGCCCCCCAGCCCAGGAGCCCCATGCCCCCCACCACCGCGAGTCCCGCGGCCGACCGCGAGCGCCTCGGCCTGCACGCCGACTGCGCGAGCTGCTTCGGGTTGTGCTGCGTGGCCCTGGCCTTCACGCGCTCGGCGGACTTCCCGATCGACAAGGACGCGGGCGAGCCGTGCCGGAACCTGCGCCCGGACCACAGCTGCGGGATCCACCCCGAGCTGCGCGAGCGCGGGTTCGTGGGGTGCACGGTCTACGACTGCTTCGGCGCGGGCCAGAAGATCTCCCGCTCGACGTTCGCGGGCCAGGACTGGCGCGAGCACCCCGAGGTGCGGCCGGCGATGTTCGCGCTGCTGCCCGTGCTCCGGCACGTCCACGAGCTGCTCTGGTACCTGACCGAGGCGCTCGCGCTGGCTCAGGGGCACGACGCCTCGCTCGCCGGCGAGCTGACCGAGGCCGTCGAGCGGGTCGACCTCCTCTCGGCCGGTTCTCCGGACGAGCTGCTCTCCCTCGACCTCGGCGCGCTGCGCGACGGCGTGAACCCGCTCCTGGTGCGCGCGAGCGAGGCCACCCGGGCCCGTTCGGTGCACCAGCCGCGTGGCAGGCGAGCGGACCGCCGGGGTGCGGACCTGATCGGGCGGCGGTTGGCGGGCGCCGACCTGCGGGGCGCGAGCCTGCGCGGCGCGCTGCTCGTGGGGGCCGACCTGCGGGGCGCGGACCTGCGCAGCGCGGACCTGGTCGGGGCGGACCTGCGCGGTGCCGACCTCTCGGGTGCCGACCTGACCGATGCGCTCTTCCTCACCCAGGTCCAGGTCGACGCGGCGCGGGGCGACGCCGCCACGCGGCTCCCCGCGTTGCTGACCCGCCCGGCGCACTGGGGTGCCCCGCCCGTGGCGAGGTCGCGCTCCCGGCGCGCGTGACGGCGTCGGGCAGGACGACGGCCCGACGGCGCGGCGGCGCCCCCGGCGAGTCACCTCACCGGGGG
>NZ_JBHXBO010000102.1:0-14682 GCF_042726775.1 Oerskovia sp. NPDC060287 | reverse complement strand
CGTAGCAATTCACACACTTGATCCAGCGAATTGGCCGGGCGGTGCTCACTCGGTGTTCCAAGCTCCGGCCAGGTCGACTGGGGATCGCTCCTTAGAGATCGAAGTAAAGCTCGAACTCGTGCGGGTGCGGGCGCAGACGGATCGGGTCCACCTCGTGGTCGCGCTTGTACGCGATCCACGTCTCGATGAGGTCGGGGGTGAAGACGTCCCCGACGGTCAGGAAGTCGTGGTCGGCCTCGAGGGCGGACAGGGCCTCCTCGAGCGAGGCGGGCACCTGCTGGATCGCGGCGTGCTCCTCGGGGGGCAGCTCGTACAGGTCCTTGTCGACCGGCTCTGGCGGCTCGATGCGGTTCTTGATGCCGTCGATGCCCGCGAGCAGCTGCGCCGCGAACGCCAGGTAGGGGTTGGCCGTCGGGTCCGGGACGCGGAACTCGACGCGCTTCGCCTTGGGGTTGTTGCCCGTCACGGGGATACGGATGCACGCGGAGCGGTTGCGCGCCGAGTAGACCAGGTTGACGGGGGCCTCGTAGCCGGGCACCAGGCGACGGTAGGAGTTGACCGACGGGTTGGTGAACGCGAGCAGCGCGGGAGCGTGCTTGAGGAGGCCGCCGATGTACCAGCGAGCGAGGTCGGAGAGGCCGCCGTAGCCCTTCTCGTCGTAGAAGAGGGGCTCGCCGTCCTTCCAGAGCGACTGGTGCGAGTGCATGCCCGAACCGTTGTCACCGAAGATCGGCTTCGGCATGAAGGTCGCGGACTTGCCGGCCTCCCAGGCGACGTTCTTGATGACGTACTTGAACTTCATCAGGTCGTCGGCCGCTGCGGTCAGCGTCGAGAAGCGGTAGTTGATCTCCTGCTGGCCGGCGGTGCCCACCTCGTGGTGCGCGCGCTCGACGTCCAGGCCGACCTGGTCGAGGACGGCGCACATCTCGTCGCGCAGGTCCGCCATCTGGTCGTTGGGGGAGACGGGGAAGTAGCCACCCTTGTAGCGGGTCTTGTAGCCGAGGTTGCCACCCTCCTCGACGCGGCCCGTGTTCCAGGCCGCTTCCTTGGAGTCGAGGTGGTAGTACGACTCGTTCTGGCTCGTCTTGAACCGGACGTCGTCGAAGATGTAGAACTCGGCCTCGGGGGCGAAGAACGCGGTGTCGGCGATGCCGGTGCTGCGCAGGTACGCCTCGGCCTTGAAGGCCACGTTGCGCGGGTCGCGGGAGTACGCCTCGTCGGTGAAGGGGTCCACGATCGAGAAGTTCACGATGAGCGTCTTGCGCTTGCGGAACGGGTCGATGTAGGCGGTCGTGACGTCAGGGATGAGCTTCATGTCCGACTCGTGGATCGCCTGGAAGCCGCGGATCGAGGACCCGTCGAACATCATGCCGTCCGTGAAGGCGGACTCGGCGAACTGCGAGATCGGGATGTTGAAGTGCTGCATGACGCCCGGCAGGTCGCAGAACCGGACGTCGACGAACTCGACGTCCTCGTTCCGGGTGAAGGCGATTGCCTCCTCCGCGTTCTTGAACATCCGTAACTCCTTGGTAGTGGGTCCTCTGGCCGTACCTCCAGTGGCGCCTCGAACCTAGGCCCCGGGAGTTTCCCCACCGTGTACCGAATGTTTCGTCCGTGTTACACAGCGCCCTGCCGTGTGACATCGGCGCGACGATGCGTGGTGGGGGACCCCGAACCAGGACAAGCCGGTCAGGCGCCGGAACCTCGCTCGCCGACACGTAGGCTGGGGCCGTGGTGTCGCGTGAAGATGTGGGTTCCTGGCTCGAGGGTACGCCGACCGGTGGGGAGGACGGCCGAGGCGGCCGCCTCGGCCTGCCGCCCGACGGTCCCGGCTCGATGGCGACGCTCGGCCGCAGGGTCGTCGCGCTGTGCATCGACTGGCTGCTGAGCATGCTCATCAGCTACCTGGTGTTCGACGCGAACTCGATGGCGACGCTCGGCGTGTTCGCGGTCGAGAACCTGCTCCTGGTGAGCACGCTCGGCTACACGGTCGGTCACCGGGTCATGGGCCTGCAGGTGCGGGTCCTGGGCGGCGAAGGTCGCATGGTCGGCCTGTGGCGCGGGTTCGTGCGGACGGCCCTGCTGTGCCTGGTCATCCCGGCCGTGGTCTGGGACGGCGACGGCCGCGGCATGCACGACAAGGCCGCGGGCACGGTCATCGTCCGCGCCTGACCTGGTCCGCGCTCCTCGCGGGCGCGCGCCACACGAGCGTGTACCGCCAGTAGAGGCGTCGGCGCAGGCGCGCCCCCGGCAGGATCACGCGAGCCGCCGCGTTCAGCTCGGCGTGGCTCGTGGTGACCTCCGCGATCGGTGAGCCGTGCTCCCACTCGCCGCGGCGCCGTCGGGCGATCCTGGCCGCGGGGATCGCGGCCGCGCTGACCGTGCGGTCCCAGGCCGTGCGCGGCCGTGTCAGCCCCACGACCGCGAGCGTGCCTCCCGGCGCGACCAGCTCGCGCAGCCTCCGCAGCCCCTCGTCGAGCGGGAGGTGGTGCAGCGTCGCGACCGTCGTGACGAGGTCGAACGGCTCGGCGAGCCCGGGCAGCGGGGCGAGGACGTCGCCCGCGACGTAGTCGAGCCCGGTCGCCTCGGGCGGGCCGCCCGCTGCGGCCCGCGCTCGCCCCACCTGGTCCGGGTCGAGGTCCACCCCCAGGACGTGCTGCGCACCAGCCGCCCGCAGGCGGCGGGTCAGGAGCCCCTCGCCGCACCCGACGTCCAGGGCTGTGCGTGTCCCGGGGGTCACGAGCCGTGCGAGCCCGGGGTGGTAGTGGGTGCTGTGGTTCCAGTACGGGTCGCTCACCGTTCTCCTCCGGCGTCGTCGGCGCAGGGTGTCGCTGAGCGGCCCAGGACGCGGACAGCCCGCCGACAGACGGGCTGTCGACGGGCTGCCGGTGCGGGTGTGCGCAGGCTCAGCGCCCGCGCATGCCCTTGCGGTCGGGGCGTGCACGCGTCGGGTCGATCCCCTTGGGGATGGGGAGCTTGGCGCCACCCAGCGCGCGCAGGCGCTTGCTGACCTCCGCCACCTCCGGCTTGGTGAGCGTCGGACGCAGCTTCTGGACCGTGCGTGCGAGCTTCTTGAGAGGCACCTGGTCCTCGCCGTTGCCGCACTGGATCGTGGTGACCGGGACGTTCGGCAGCACGCGCGTGATGCGACGCTTCTCGGCGTCGAGCAGCTTGCTCACGCGGTGCGCGGGGCCCTCTCCGACCAGGACCACGCCGGCGCGACCGATGCCACGGAACACGAGGTCCTGCTGCGGGTTCAGGGCGACGGGCTCGTCGTCGAAGGTCCAGCCGCGGCGGATCGTGCCGAGCGCGGCGCGGGCCGCACCGGGCTGGCCGTCGATCCGGCTGTAGGCGGCGGTCTCGGCGCGACGGGTCAGGACGAACAGCGAGCCGAGGAACGCGAACGGCAGACCCACGATGAGCGTGTAGACCCAGGGACCCCACGCCAGCCCGATCCCGATCGCGACGGCGAGGATGCCGACGAACACGGCGAGCATGATCCAGGTGACCGCCGGGTCCTCGGTGCGCGTCATCTTGTACGCGTCCCAGACCTGGTGATACCAGCGCTGCTTCTTCTGCTTCTTCGGCTTGGTGCCGTCGACCCCGGTCGAGGGGTCGGTGCTCTTGTTGCGGGCCATGGTGCCTCAGTCTAGTGGTGGCGGAGAGTGCTCCGGTGAAGGGGCGAGGACGGCGGCGAGCCGGACCCCGCCCCACGATTCTCTCGCACGTCGGCGAGGGATCGGGAGCGGGGACCGGCCCGCGGTCGAGCGGTGCCGAACGGTCCTGCGGAGGTCAGCGGGCCAGCAGGCTCGCCGCCTCCTGGCGGGACGTGCGCGGCTCGGCCAGGTGCGAGAGCGCGGCAGGGATCTCCATGCCGCGACGCTTCATGGCCTGGCCCCACAGCCGGCCCGCGCGGTACGACGACCGCACGAGCGGGCCGGACATCACGCCGAGGAAGCCGATGCGCTCGGCCTCGTCGGAGAGCTCGACGAACTCCTCGGGCTTGACCCAGCGCGCGACCGGGTGGTGGCGCAGCGACGGGCGCAGGTACTGCGTGATGGTGATGAGGTCGCAGCCCGCGTCGTGGAGGTCCTGCAGGGCCTCCTTCGCCTCGTCGATCGTCTCGCCCATGCCGAGGATGATGTTGGACTTGGTCACCAGGCCGGCCTCGCGGGCCCGCGTGATGACCGACAGGGAGCGGTCGTACCGGAAGCCCGGGCGGATCTCCTTGAAGATGCGCGGCACGGTCTCCACGTTGTGCGCGAGCACCTCGGGGCGCGACTCGTTGACCGCGTCCAGCAGCTCGGGGATCGCGTTGAAGTCCGGGATGAGGAGCTCGACGCCCGTGCCGGGGTTGAGCGCGTGGATCTGGCGGACGGTCTCCGCGTAGAGCCACGCACCGCCGTCGGCCAGGTCGTCGCGGGCGACGCCCGTGATGGTCGAGTAGCGCAGACCCATGGCCTGGACCGACTCGGCGACGCGGCGCGGCTCGTCCGCGTCGAAGTCGGCGGGCTTGCCCGTGTCGATCTGGCAGAAGTCGCACCGCCGCGTGCACTGGTCGCCGCCGATGAGGAACGTGGCCTCGCGGTCCTCCCAGCACTCGAAGATGTTGGGACAGCCCGCCTCCTCGCAGACCGTGTGCAGGCCCTCCTTGCGCACCAGGCCCTTGAGCTCGGTGTACTCGGGTCCCATGGTCGCCCGGGTCTTGATCCACTCGGGCTTCTTCTCGATGGGTGTCGCAGCGTTGCGGGCCTCGACCCGCAGCATGCGCCGCCCTTCAGGTGCGATCGTCACGCGGTCTCTCCCAGTCCGTGGTGGGCGGTGGCCCCCTGGAGTCGTGCCCGGTATCGGGTGAAAGTCAGCGTACGCCAGGAGCCCCGGAGGGCGCCGGGGCGTCCACGGGTGCCGGACGTGACCTGAGCGACAGTCCCGTGACCACGAGCAGCACCGCGGCGACCGCGGGCAGCGCGAACGCGGCCGCGGTCCCGACCCCCTCGGCGACCTGGCCGCCGAGGCTCGCGCCGATCGCCACGCCGACGACGTTCGCGCTCGCGAGCATCGTCATGGCGGCACCGCTGCGGCTCGTGGGGCTCAGGTCCCCGCCGACCGTGAAGATCGTGACCATGACGGGGCCCACGAACAGGCCCAGGAGCGCGAGCGCACCGATGAGGGTGCCGAGCGACCCGCTGCCGCCCGCGACGAACGTCAGGACGGCCGCGACGGTCAGCCCCGACGCGAACGCCACCCAGCGCGAACGTGCGCCGAAGCGGGCCGGCAGCGCCACGACGGCCAGGGCCGTGATCGCGGAGCCGAAACCGAGCACGGCGTAGACGAGGCCCGCCTGCGACTCGGAGCCCGCGTCGCGCATGAACGACGTGACGGCCGTCTGGGTGCTGCCGAAGAGCATGCCCATGGCGAGCATGCCGAGCACGGGGACCAGGACCTTGCGCAGGAGCCCCGCGAACGAGCCGTGGGCGTCCTGCCCGGCGGCGGCCGAGGCCTCCGGCGAGGGCTTGGGTGCGCCGGGGGTCGCGGTGGGGTGCAGCGCGAACGCCAGCCCGAACACCGCGCACACGCCCGCGGCGAAGAGCATCGCCGCCTGGGGCGACCAGACGCTCGCGAGGATGCCCACGAGCGCCGGGCCGAGCACGAACCCGATCTCGTCGGCCGTGGACTCGTAGCCCATCGCGGCGAGCAGGGTCCGCGGTCGGTGCTGGGTCATGGCGATCCAGCGCACGCGTGCGAGCGGCCCGACCTGCGGGGCGAACGCCCCCACGAGCGCGGCGGTGCCGAGGATCACGGCCGAGGGAGCCCCGGCGCTCGCGGCCTGCACGAGCCCCAGGACGGCCAGGACGTTGAGGGGCACGACGACGAGGAGCACCGTGCGCTGTCCGATACGGTCCGCGAGGGTCCCCTGGGTGGGGCCGCCGAGCGCCGTCCCGACGGCGGCGGCTGCGCTCGCGAGCCCGCCGAGCGCGAGCGATCCCGTGGTCGTGCTGACCAGCAGCAGCGTGCCGATCGTGATCATCGAGAACGGGAGTCGCGCCAGGAAGGCGATGGGGAGGAAGGCCTTGCCGGCCAGGCGGGGCAGCTCGCCGTACGTGGCGAGGGTCCCGCGGCGGGGCTCGACGTCGTCAGGAGCCGGAGCGGGAGAGCCGAGCGTGCCGACGGCGGCGGGCTCGACGTCGCGCCGAGAGGGCGCGAGAGGGCTGGGAGTGCGGGTCATGAGGGTCCTTCAGGGGTCAACCGATCCGCGCACCGACCCACCCGTACTCCGGTTGCGCAAGGATTCCCTTGAGGTGAGGCCTATTCTAGCGGCGAACGTCCGAGAAGGGGAGAGGTGCCGCCACCTGCTCCGCGAGCAACGGCGCCAGGTGCGTGCGCAAGGCGGTGACGAGCAGGGGCGAGACCTCGTCGAGCGTGACCCGGCGGCCGGTCTCGAGCGAGAGCGAGGTGACGTCGGCGTCGCTGATGCCGCACGGCACGATCCGGGAGAACTCGCCGAGGTCGGGGCAGCAGTTGAGCGCGAGCCCGTGCATGGTCACGCCGCGTGCGACGCGGACCCCGATCGCGCAGACCTTGCGCTCGCGCCGGGCAGGTGTCGCGGCGAGCCAGACGCCGCTGCGCCCCTCGACCCGGAAGGTCTCGACGCCGAGGCTCGTGCACACGTCCATGACCGCGCCCTCGAGGGCGCGCACGTAGGCGACCACGTCGACGGGCTCGGCGAGACGGACGACCGGGTAGGCCACGAGCTGGCCCGGACCGTGCCACGTGATCTTCCCGCCGCGGTCGACGTCGACGACCGGTGTGCCGTCGTCGGGCCGCTCCGACCTGTTGGTGCGCCGGCCCGCGGTGTAGACGCTCGGGTGCTCCACGAGGATCACGGTGTCCGGTGCGGCGCCGTCCACGACGTCCTGGTGCACCTGGCGCTGGAGGTCCCAGGCGTCCTGGTAGTCGGTCAGGCCGGGCCCCTCGGTGCGGAAGTGCATGCGGTCAGGCTAGTCCTCGCCGGGGCGGGGGTGCGCCTCGACCATCGTGATGAGGATCTCACGCAGCGTGGCGACCTGTTCGTCGGTCAGCCCTCGGGTGCTGAGCGCCTCGGCCGGTCGGGGGCTCGCGGCCGCGAGCGCGGCGGTGCGGCCGGTGGGGGTGATGGCCACGGCGCGGCGGCGGCGGTCCGACGGGTCGTCCGTGCGCGTGATGTACCCGGACCGCTCGAGGCGTGCCAGGACTCGGCTCATGGTCTGCTCCGTGATGTGCGACTCGGCCGCGAGCTGACGCTGGGTCCGTGGGCCGGCGAGGAGGTGCAGCAGGACGGGCATCGAGGCGTGGTTGAGGTCCCAGCCGTCGAGGTGGTGGTTCCACTCGCGCTCGATGCGACGGGTCACCGCCGACAGGAGCCGGCCCGTCGGCCAGTCCTTCGGTTCCCTGCTCACGGGGTTGGCGTCCACTTGCTTCTGAGACCTCCGTCGTCAATAGTACTCAGCATGCTGAGTAATCGCTGGAGTGGTGTGCTCCGAGGCCTGGTCATTGTCGCAGTACTCGGAGTATGGCTCGCCATCGGTGCCCTCGGCGGGCAGGCGCAGGGCAAGCTCAGCACGGTGCAGACCAACGACTCTGCCGCCTTCCTGCCCTCGAGCGCCGAGTCGACCCAGGCCGCCGAGAAGGCGCAGGCGTTCGTGTCCGACGAGAGCCTTCCTGCGCTCGTCGTCGCGGTGCCCACCGCCGGGGGAGCGATCACGCCCGAGCAGCTCCAGCTCCTCCAGGACGTCGCCGCCGACCTGCCCGGCCTCCCTCTCCCCGGCGCAGGGCCCGAGGACCCGCAGACCGTCGAGGACGCGCTCACCGGCGACCCCGTCGTCGTGCCGTCCCAGGACGGCGAGGCGGCCATGATCGTCGCGTCGCTCGACGCGTCCCAGGTGTCGGACCTCATGGCCGACGACGAGCGCGTCAACAACGTCGTGATCGCCGAGGTGCGCGCCGAGCTCGAGACCGCCCTGGCCGACTCGGGCCTGCAGGCCTGGGTCACGGGCCCCGCGGGATTCGTCGCCGACCTGGTCAACGCGTTCGGCGGGATCGACACGGTGCTGCTGCTCGTCGCGCTCGGTGCCGTGCTCATCATCCTCGCGATCGTCTACCGCTCGCCGGTCCTGCCGTTCATCGTCATCCTCACGGCGGTCTTCGCGCTGTGCCTCGCAGGGCTCGTCGTCTACCTCCTGGCCGACGCCGGCACGCTCACGCTCAACGGGCAGGCCCAGGGCATCCTCTCGATCCTCGTCGTGGGAGCCGCGGTCGACTACTCGTTGCTCGTCGTGGCGCGCTATCGCGAGGAGCTGCGCGTGGTCCGCGACCCGTACACCGCGGTCCGCAAGGCGCTGCGTGCCTCGATCGAGCCGATCGCCGCCTCGGCCGGGACCGTCATCGCGGGCCTGCTGTGCCTGCTGCTGTCCGACCTGGGGTCCAACCGCAGCCTCGGCCCCGTCGGGGCGATCGGCATCGCCGCCGCGTTCCTGGCCGCGCTCACGTTCCTGCCCGCGCTGCTCGTGCTCGGCGGCAAGCGGTCGCGCGGCATCTTCTGGCCGCAGAAGCCCGCCTACGACCCGGCCGCGGCCGAGGAGGGTACTGCTCCCGCGGGCGTGGGTGCTGCTCCGAGCACCCCCGCGGGCGAGGGCGCACGTGACGTCGCGCTCGCCGCGAGCCACGACGTCGAGGTGCACGTCGCGGGGCACGGGATCTGGTCCCGTGTCGCGAGCTTCGTGGGCCGTCGCGACCGCGCGGTGTGGATCGTCACGGCGCTCGTGCTCGCAGGGTGCGCGGCGTTCGTCCCCACGTTCCAGGCCGAGGGCACGAGCGACTCCGACGTCTTCCTCACCCAGGTCGACTCGGTCGACGGGGAGCAGGCGCTCGAGGAGCACTTCGGGGGAGTGGGCGTGCAGCCCGCGATCGTCATCGCGCCCCAGGAGGACCTCGACGCCGTGCTCCAGGCCGCGACCGCGACGGACGGCGTCGCGTCGGCCGCAGCGGTGACCGAGGCCGGGACGGGCGGTGCCCCGGGCGCCCCCGCGCAGGGGCCGCCCCTCGTGGTCGACGGTGACGTCCGTGTAGACGTCGTGACCGAGGACCCCAGCGACACCAACGCCGCGACCGCGACCGTCGCCGCGCTGCGCGACGCGGTGCACGAGGTCTCGCCCGACGCGCTGGTCGGCGGGGCGAGCGCCGAGCGGCTCGACACCCAGATCGCGGGCGACCACGACCTGCGGGTCATCGTCCCGGTCGTGCTCGTCGTGATCCTCCTGATCCTCATGCTGCTCCTGCGCTCGATCCTCGCGCCGGTCCTGCTCATGGCGGCCAACGTGCTCTCGTTCGGCGCGGCCCTGGGCGTCGCGGCCCTGGTGTTCAACCACGTGCTCGACTTCCCGGGCGCGGACCCCACCGTCCCGCTCTACGCGTTCTGCTTCCTCGTCGCGCTGGGCGTCGACTACTCGATCTTCCTCATGACGAGGGTGCGCGAGGAGTCCGGGATCATCGGCACGCGCCGCGGCACGCTGCGGGCGCTCGCGGTCACGGGCTCGGTCATCACGTCGGCGGGCGTCGTCCTGGCCGCGACGTTCGCGGCGCTCGGGGTGATCCCGCTGCTCTTCCTCGCGCAGCTCGCGTTCATCGTCGCGTTCGGTGTCCTGGTGGACACGTTGATCGTCCGCAGCCTGCTGGTCCCGGCGCTGGTGCACGACGTCGGACGCGTCGTCTGGTGGCCGGGCTCCCTCCGCCGGGCCGCACCCTGAGCCGCGGGCCCGGGCGGTCGCCTCGCGTCAGGCGGCCGCCCGGGACCCGCTCGTGGTGCCGCGTGAGGTGACTGCGGGTCCTTCCGCAGGTCGCGAAGTGCCGCGGGGCTGCCGGGTCGGCGCGAGCCAGGGGGTCGCACCGTGCAGGACGGCCTGCACGGTGCGGAAGCCTCAGGAGGCGACGGGGAGCGGCTCCGACGGGCAGCCGTCCAGGACCGTGGCCATGGCGTCGCGCTCGGCGGGGGTGACCCACAGGTCGTAGGTCACCTTGACCGCGATCTGCCGCGCGACGTAGGTGCAGCGGAACGCGTTGTTGGGCGGCAGCCAGGCCGACGCGTCCCGCGCCCCCTTCGACTGGTTGGCCGAGCCGTCCGACGCGAGCAGGTTGAGAGGGTCGTTCGCGAAGCGCAGGCGTGTCTCGGCGTCCCAGGACTGCGCGCCCTTGCGCCACGCGTCCATGAGCGGGATCACGTGGTCGATCTGGACCGCCGAGCTGGTCTTGGTGCCTCGCACGAAGCTGATCACCTCGCCCGTGTACGGGTCGTCGAACGTGCCCGTCCGGATCTCGCACGCCTTGTCGCGCGTCGAGTACGTGAGGTCGGTGAGGTCGCGCGCGAGGATGTCGTTGCGGGTGTCGCAGCCGTTGCCGTCGACGTCTGCCCAGGCAGAGCCGAAGTTCTCGCGCTCGTACCCGGTCGAGGCCGCGGGCCCCTTGACGTCGAGCGTCACGAGCGCCGCGAGCGCGGTCCCCGAGGCGGGTGCCTCGTGGGCCTCGATCGTCTGTTGGTTCACCGCGTTGGCGATGACGACGCCCAGCGCCAGGGCGATGAGGGTGATGCGGACGACGCGGCGCAGCCGCGCACTCTTCTGACTCTTCGAGCTCTTGGGGCTCTTGGTGCTCAACGGACGACCTTCCCGAACTCGGGCACATGCCGAGAACGACAGTTCCAGGAGGATTCGGTACATTCTGCCAGTCTTCGGAGGTGCTCCAGGACGGCGGCTAGATTGGTCGCCATGAGCGCACGCAGCACGCAGGAACACGTCGCACGTGTCGGGCTGGTCGGGTACGGCGGCGCGGGCAGGGGCATCCACGCCCGCCTCGCCCGCGAGGCGGGGCTCCGGGTGACCGCTGTGGTCGCGCGCGACCCGGGCCGTCGCACCCAGGCGGAGCAGGACTGGCCCGGGGTGCACCTGCACGACGACCTCTCCGGGCTGCTGGCGGACCGGGGCGCCTACGACGTGGTGGTGATCGCGAGCCCGTCGGGGCTGCACGCAGAGCACGCCGCACAGGTCTCCGCGGCCGGCGTGCCGTTCGTGCTCGACAAGCCGATCGCGCTCGACGGCACCCAGGCGGCCGAGGTGGTCGCGGTCGCGGCCGCCGCGGGCGCGCCCTTCACGGTCTTCCAGAACCGGCGCTGGGACCCCGAGCAGCTCACTCTCGAGGCGGTCCTGGCCTCGGGTGAGCTCGGCGAGGTGCACACGTTCGAGCGCCGGTGGGAACGGTGGCGACCTGTTCCCCAGCAGAGGTGGAAGGAGAACGACCCCGTCGGCGGCGGCCTCCTGCTCGACCTCGGTCCGCACCTCGTGGACTCGGCGACCCGGCTCTTCGGACCCGTGCGCTCGGTCTACGCCGAGCTGCGCGCCCTGACGACCCCGACCGAGGACGACGTCTTCCTGACCCTGCACCACGAGGGCCGCCAGGGGCGAGAGGTCGTGAGCCGGCTCTGGGCGGCCTCGGTCGTGGGTGCGCCGGGACCGCGCACGCGCGTGCTCGGCACCGCGGGCGCCTACGTCGTGACCACGTTCGAGAACGACGCCTCGCCGTTCGAGGTGTTCGACGACGCGGCTCCCGAGGGCACCGAGGGATGGATCACCCGCGGACGCGAGCGGACCCCCGTGCCACGCGCCCCAGGTGGGCACGCCGACTTCTACCGCGCGGTGGGCGCGTGGCTCACGGGCGGGCCGGTCCCGGTCGACCCGGCCGACTCCGTGCGGACGGCACACGTGCTGGACGTGGCACGCGAGAGCGCGCGCAGCGGACGTCGCCTCGACGTCTGAGCCCTCTGCGGCCCGACGGCCAGGTTCGGCCTGTGGACAAGTCGGGACGGTCGGCCCGCCCTGATGGGATAGGGGCATGTCGAGTGCACGCCCCGTCCGCGAGTCACGCCCTCGGCGACCCGGGAGGACGTGGGGCGGGCCCGACGAACCGCCACTCCCGCCGGCGCTCGCCGCACAGCTCGCGCGACGGGGCTGGAAGGTCTCCGGCAGCGGGCCGTCCCGGGACGCGCAGCGCGCCGACCGCCCGGTGTGGGTCGTCGTCGACGGCGCCGGGCGCCAGGACGACCTGACGCTCGTGCCGGTGCCCGCAGAGCCCGGTGAGCGCGCGCAGGTCGTCGAGCGTCTGGGCGTGCTGCGTGCGCTCGACCACGAGCACCTCGCCACGATCGACGAGGTCGTCGAGGGGGACGCTGCGCACCTCGGAGTCCTGACCCGACGCTCGCTCGGGACCAGCCTGGACCTTCTCCTGGCGTGCCGCGCACCCTTGAGCGCGGGCGAGGCGGTGACCCTCGTGGTCCCGCTCGCGCAAGCGCTCGCTGCGCTCCACGTCGCCGGTCAGACGTACGGAGCGCTCGACCGGAAGGACGTGACGGTCGGCGCCGACGGTCGCGCCGTGCTGCGCGCACCGCTCGACGTCTCGACCGTGAGCCCCGCGGAGGACGTCCGGGCGCTCGCCGCGCTCGTCACGGGGCTCGTGCCGCCCCCGGCGACGCTCCACGCGGGAGCCCGCGGCGCCGTCGGGCCGGGAGAGGGGAACGACGAGGCGCTCTCCGCGCTGCACGCCGAGCTCGCCGCCGCCCAGCGCGCCGACCCCCGCGGGCGCCCTGAGGCCGGGACCTTCGCCGCGCTCTGCTACGAGGCCGCGATGCCGCTCCCGATCGTCCTCCCGGACCCCGCGCGGCTGGCCGCCGCGGCCATCGCGGAACGACCTGGCCCCCGAGGCGTGGGGGGAACGCTCCGGGCGGTCGCCGAGGATGCTCCGGGGCCACGGCCTCGGAGCGGGGCCCCAGCAGGCAGCACGGTCTCCCAGGAAGGCGCCTCTCCTCGACCCGTCGCCCGGTCGGAGAGAGGCCACGACGGCGTGGCTGCCGCACCGGGCACCCGCGCCGCGTCCCGGGCGCGGGCCGGTGGCAGGGGCCGGGTCGAGGGTCCGGCCGGTCGCGCCCTGTCGACCGCAGGCGGAACGGGCGGACGCACCGGACCGGGCCGGGACCGCGGCGGCCGGTCGCGCGGGCCGCGCCACCCGGTGCTCGTCGCGGTGCTCGTGCTCACGCTCTGTGCAGCGCTGGCGGGAGGTGGGCTGGCCTTGCGGTCCTGGGCCGGGGTCGCCACGGATGTCCGGGACCCAGCGGTCGCCGGACCTCGCGCGGAAGACCGGGTCGCAGAGGGCACCGACCCGACGCGTCGCCACGACGATCCGCTCGCCGCTGCGGTCGAGCTCACCGAGCGCAGGGTCGAGCTGTTGGCGGGAGACCGAGCCCTCGCCGAGGTCGTGGTGCCCGGCTCGCCCGCGGAGCAGGCCGACGCCGAGCTGCTCGAGCGCATCACGGGCGCTGGTGTCGTCGTCGAGGGGGCCCGGGCCGAGGTCCTCGACGCCCGGAGAACGGCCTCCGGCAGGCCGGACGCGGTGGGCGCGGACGGCCCCGCCGGCAGCCCCGCCGGCAGCCCGGACGAGGCGAGCGTCGAGGTGACCTACGTCGTGGGCGCCCACACGCAGCGCACCGCGGACGGCGCGGTGACCCAGGTCCCCGCGGCCAGTCCTCAGGTCGCGGTGCTCACGCTGCGCTGGGCCGACGGCGCGTGGCGCGTCGGGGAGGTCGGCTGAGAGGTGCTCAGCCGCTCGTGACCCAGCGGACTGCCGACTCCAGGTCGTCGTGCTCGAACCTGAAGCCGCTCGCCTCCAGCACGCGCGGCAGGGCGCGCTGGGACCCCAGCACGTCGGACGCGAACTCGCCCAGCACCACCTTGAGCGCGACGGACGGCACGGGCAGCGCTGCGGGACGGTGCAGTGCCCGGGCGAGCGCGCGGGTGACCTCGGTGTTCGTCGCCGGGGCGGGGCCCGTCAGGTTCACGGGGCCGTGCACGTCGGCGTCGAGCAGGTGCAGCACGGCCGAGACGTGGTCGCGCAGCGTGATCCAGCTCCAGTACTGGGAACCGCTCCCGAGCCGGCCCCCCACGCCGAGGCGCAGCAGGGGCAGCATGCGCGAGAGTGCGCCGCCGTCGGGCGACAGGACGATCCCCGTGCGCAGGTGCGCCACTCGCACCCCCGCGTCCTGCGCGGGGGCCGTGGCGGCCTCCCACTCGGTGACGACGCGCGCGAGGAACGTCGTGCCCGGGCCTGACGTCTCGGTCAGCACCTCGGCGCCCCGGTCCCCGTAGTAGCCCACCGCGGTCCCCTGGAGGAGCACGGGCGGGGGAGCATCGAGGTGCGCGAGGGTGCGGGCGAGCAGCCCGGTGGTGCGGGTCCGGGACTCGAGGATGGTGCGCTTGTACTCGGTGGTCCACCGGTGGTCGCCGACCCCTGCGCCCGCGAAGTTGACCACGGCGTCCGCGCCCTCGAGCGCGTGGGGGTCCAGGGCGTCCTCGTCGGGGTCCCAGAAGATCTCGTGCGCTGCCTGGGGAGGACGGCGCACCAGGCGGCGCACGGTGTCCCCCCGCTCGCGCAGGCGTTCGAGCAGCTCGGTCCCGATCAGACCGTGCGAGCCGGCCACGACGATGTCCATGCGACCACGGTACGGCCCGTGCGGCCTGCCTGCGCCGCTCGGGCCTCGCGTCGTCCGGCGTGTCCGGTGCGCCGACCACGAACGAACGACGACGGCCCCCCGACCCGTGAGGGTCGAGG
>NZ_JBHXBO010000101.1:0-14758 GCF_042726775.1 Oerskovia sp. NPDC060287 | reverse complement strand
GTCTGAGACGGCCCCGTGGGGCACCAAAACCGCTGTGCTACGGTCGTCCGGTGAACACGGTTCGTTGGTATTGGCGCTTTACGCTGGCTCCTGGAGGGGCCGAGCGGGCGTTCGCCTGACCAACCTTCCCCGGAGCCAGCACAGGGCCTTGGACGCAGACCGCGTCCGGGCCCTTCGTCATTCAGACGGGCCGACTCCGGACACAGAGCAGGCCGCACGGCTCCGTCTGAGTCACCTTCAGATCAGGAGCCCTCGCATGACCGCCACGACCTCGACCACCGTCTCTGCCGAGACCGTCGACGAACGTCACCCCGAGACGGTCACCTCCGCCACCGGCGCAGGTGACACCATGGAAGGCGTGACCTCTCACCCCGAGTACGAGCTGCAGGCGCCCACGAGCGACCTGCGCATCCGCGCCCTCGACCCGCTGCCCGCCCCCGTCGACATGCTCGCCGAGCTTCCCCTCGGCACGGCGCGCGGTGACCTGGTCACCCAGTCGCGCCGCGAGATCCGGGACGTCCTGGCGGGGGACGACGACCGTCTGCTCGTGATCGTCGGCCCGTGCTCGGTCCACGACCCCGAGGCGGCCCTCGACTACGCGCACCGCCTCGCGGCCGTGGCCAAGGACCTGTCGGAGGACCTCGCGATCGTCATGCGCGTGTACTTCGAGAAGCCGCGCACGACGGTCGGCTGGAAGGGCCTCATCAACGACCCGGACCTCGACGGCACGCACGACGTCAACCGTGGTCTGCACCTGGCGCGCGAGGTCCTGCTCGGCGTCCTCGACGCGGGTGTCCCCGCGGCGACCGAGTTCCTCGAGCCCACGAGCCCGCAGTACATCGCGGACGCCGTCTCGTGGGGCGCGATCGGCGCGCGCAACGTCGAGAGCCAGGTGCACCGCCAGCTCGCGTCGGGCCTGTCGATGCCCGTCGGCTTCAAGAACGCGACCGACGGCGACATCCAGATCGCGGTCGACGGCTGCATCACCGCGGCGAGCGAGCACACGTTCTTCGGCACGGACGGCGCGGGCCGGGCGGCCGCGGTCGAGACCGCGGGCAACCCGGACTGCCACATCATCCTGCGCGGTGGCCGCAGCGGCCCCAACTACGGGCCCGACGACGTCGCGTCCGCCCTGCGCGTGGCCGCGGCCTCGGGTCTGGGCGGGGCCGTCGAGCACGGCCTGGTGATCGACGCGAGCCACGGCAACTCGGGCAAGGACCACGTGCGTCAGGCCGAGGTCGTGCGCGAGGTCGCGACGCGCATCGCCGAGGGCGAGGCCGGGATCACGGGGCTCATGATGGAGAGCTTCATCGTGGCCGGGGCGCAGGCGCCGGCTCCGCGCGGGCTCGTCTACGGGCAGTCCGTGACGGACAAGTGCATCGACTGGGACACCACGGCCGAGCTGCTCGGCGAGCTGGCCGAGTCGGTGCGGGCACGCCGGGCGCTCTGAGTCCCGGTACTTCTCGGCTCGGCTGACGGCCGCTCTCCCTGCGGGGGAGGGCGGCCGTCGTGCGTGCTGCGGCCGGGCGACCGAGCCCGGGTGCGAGCAGTCGCGCGGGTGCGGGGCGCTGGGCCCGGGCCGCGAGCGGTGGGTGGGCCGGTGCGCGACCGTCCCCGGTCAGGACGCGGCGCGGACCCAGTCGCCGACCACGACGCGAGCGCCCTCGAGGATGTCGACGCCCGAGTCGGCGCCCGGGACGTCCGTCACGCGAAGGCGGGTCACCTCGGCGCCGGGCACGGTCGTGACGAGGACGCTCGTCGTCTGGTCGGGGTCGTTGGCCGTCGACATGGCGCCCCACCGGAGCTGGGACGTCGCGACGCCGCCCGGCGGCACGACGACCCGCACCGGGCTCTGCCCGGGGACCTCCGGTTCGGCCAGGACGTCCGGGACGGTGCCCGAGGCGCGCAGGAAGCTCAGCCCGGGGCGTCCGTCGAGCGAGCACGGGGCGTCGGAGACGTTCTCCGCGGTGACGGTGAGGAAGCGTGACCCGGCGGCGGCGTCGAACCCGGTCACCCCTGCGCGAAGGTCCGGCCCGGTGCAGGGCGGGATCCCGTCGGCGGCTGCGGCCGCGGCGTCGGCCTCGTCTCCCGCGGGGTCCGTGCTCACGAGCTCGCGGTCCGAGACGAACCCGGACTCGGAGGTCTCGCTGCCGTAGACGGTGAAGGCGATCGCGCTGCCCAGGAGGTCTGCCTGGCCCGAGGCGCGCAACCAGTCCGCGACGGGCGTCGGCGGGCCCTCGACGTAGACCGTGAGCAGCGGCACGGGGTTCCCCGTGGGCGACCTGACCTCGTAGACGGCCTGGGTCGTCTCGTCGCGCGACCCGGCCTCGGCGAGGAGCTGGACGGCGGGCAGCGGCGGCGGTACGGGGTCGACGCTCGAGGTGTACATCGCGCCGTAGCCGTCGGTCGAGAGGGAGTTCAGCGGCCGCGCGAGGGTGCCCGCGACCTCGGCCAGCCCGGGGAGGGCGGCGGGCTCACGGCCGGTGACCGCCGCGTTGTCGGCCGTGAGGTGGACCGCGGTCGCTCCCGCGTCGAGGAACGCCACGCCGTCGTGGACCGACCTGTCTCCCGGGCCGGTGGGTTCGAGCCTCATCGTCGCCGCGGTGCCCGGCAGCGTGTCGACCACGGTGAGCGTGGGTGAGCCGCTGAGCCCCGAGGTGGTGAGGACGCCGTAGACGGCGTCGACGGTCGCCTGCGCGTCCTCGGGGGTCCGGAAGCTCTCGAGGTCGACCGTCACCGAGGCGGCGGGTGCCGGGACGTGCTCGGGAAGGCCCTCGAGAAGGTCCTCGTCGAGCACCTCGACCGTCGCGGACTCGACCCCCTCGATCGCCCCGAGGTCGCGCTCGACGTCCTCGCGGATCGTGGCGTCCTGCGACGTGGCCGGGTCGGCAGGGGCCTCGCGCTCGTCCCCCTGCCCGGCCGCCTGGTCGTCTCCGCGTGCGGTCGCCCAGAGCGCGAGCGCGACGAGCGCCACGAAGAGCACGCCCACGACGACGTAGAGGGGATGGAGCCGGGCGGTCTGCGGCGTCTCGGTCACCCCGTGAGGGTAGCGGCAGCCTCCGACCGGCCGGCGACCCATCCGCGACCCCGTCCGCGACGAACCATGGGTGCCTCAGCCGTCGCGGATGCTGTGCACCCGCGGACGTCCCGCCCGTGCGCCGCGGTGGGGAGCCTGGGGCAGACTGGTCGGGTGCCACCCGTGAGGACGAGCGAGCCCGATGCTCTCGATGCCGCGCTCGCCGCGTGCGCCGAGGGTGATCCGGCTGCGTTCGCGCCGGTGTACGACGCCCTGGCGCCGGCCGTGTTCGGCACGGCCCTGGGCGTGCTGCGCGACCACGACCACGCGGCCGAGGTGACCCAGGAGGTGATGATCGAGGTGTGGCAGACGGCGGTGCGTTTCGACGCCTCCCGGGGTTCGGCCCGGACCTGGGTCGTCACGATGGCCCGACGGCGAGCGGTGGACCGGGTGCGGGCCGAGCAGTCCCGCCGGGTCCGGGACCAGAAGGACGTCGACGGCAGGTTCGCCGGGGGAGGCCACGACGTCGTCGCCGAGGAGGTCGAGCAGCTGCTCGAGTCGGCTGCCGTGCGCCGGTGCCTCGGGAGCCTGACCGAGACCCAGCGCGAGTCGGTCGTCCGGGCCTACTTCGGCGGTCTGACGTATCGCGAGGTCGCGCTCGAGCTGGGTGCGGCCGTGCCGACCGTGAAGTCGAGGATCCGTGACGGGCTCGTCCGCCTGCGCGACTGCCTGGGGGTGAACCGTGGTTGACGACACCGGCGACGGCCGCGACACCGGGCGCTCTTCCACGTCGCGTGGTGGCGTGGACGGACCGGTCGCCGACGGAGAAGGTCCGCGCACGGACGACCCGCGCGACCTGCTCGCCGCCTACGCGCTCGACGCGGTCGACGACCTGGACCGCCGCGTGGTCGAACGGCTGCTGGCCTCCGACGCCGACGCGCGCCGCGAGCTCGACGAGCACCACGCGGTGGTCGCGGCGTTCACGGTCGACGCGGACCCACCTGCCTCGCTCCGGGACGCGGTGCTCGGGCGCGTCGCGTCGACGCCGCAGGTCGCGGCCCCCGGGGCAGGCCGCGGAGACGCACGCCCAGGGGGCCCGGCGCGCGCTCCCCGGCGGTGGGTCGTCGTGGCCGCGGTCGCCGCCGCGGTCGCGGCCGTAGCGGTCCCGACGACGCTTGCCGTCCAGGCTCGCCAGGAGCAGGTCCGGCTCCAGACGCAGGCCGACGCGGTCGCCTCGATGCTCGCCGACCCGGCGGCGGAGATCGTCCGGGGCGAGATGGTCGGAGGCGGGGACGCGAGCGCGCTCGTCTCGGGTGACCGGGTGCTGTTCTCCGTCACGGACCTGCCGCAGGCGGGTGCCGCCGAGGACTACCAGCTCTGGCTCGTCGAGGGGGAGGGCATGGTCTCGGCCGGGGTGTTCGACGCCCGGGACGGCTCGGCGGCCCTGCTCGTCGATGCGGCCGGGAGTGCGGGGGTCGCGGTGACGCTCGAGCCCGCCGGGGGATCTCCGCAGCCGACGAGCGACCCCTTGGTGGTCCTCGAGACCTGATGCTCGATCTCGGATATTTCTGAGGCTGAGATCCTGCCTGAATGCCCGCGCTCGGGTAATTCCTTGGTCCGATTCCGGATATATGTCGGGGTTTGTCAAAGTCTGGGTATTGGTGATGCAATACGACACGTTCCCACCCCGTGTCGTGCGTGCGACGTCGCATCTCGGCATCACCCCGGAAGGAATCCACCACCCGTGAAGAAGCTCCTGGCGAGCACGGCAGCCTCGCTGCTCGCCCTCGGCGGACTGGTCGCCACCGCGGCCCCCGCCTCTGCCCACACCCCGCAGGTCTCCGCGACCTGCACGGGCCTCGACCTCTCGCTCAAGGCCTACTCCGCCAAGGACAACACCGTCACCGTGAAGGTCGACGGAAAGGTCGTCAAGGACGAGACGTTCCAGCGCTCGTACTCGACCTCCTACGCGTTCCCCGACTCGTCGGTCGCCCACTCGTGGGAGATCGTCGTGCGTGCCTCGGACGGCAAGAAGTACGACTTCGCGCAGCAGGGAAAGACCACGCCGTGCGTCTCCGCACCCACGTCGGGCAACGAGGTGGGCATCTACGTCTACAAGAAGAACGACCCCGCGAAGCCTGCCGCATGGGAGAACTCCGGACCCCAGACGCTCGTCGACCACAAGCCGGGGACCGAGTGGTACACCACCTTCCCGTCCGACCTCCCGCGGGAGGTCTGCGGGGACGGGTGGGCGGTCCAGCAGGACAGGATCCGTCAGGACGGGACGTTCGTCTGGCCCGAGACCATCACTCCGCCGAAGTCCGCGCTGGGCGGGGTCCTGACCGGCTCCAAGCACCACGACCTCGACGACCTCGTCGAGGTCCCGGAGTGCGCCGAGGAGACCGTGCCCCCGGCCGAGCCGGAGACGCCTGTCGCGCCGGAGCCCGAGGAGCCGTCCCTGACGTTCGTGCCCCCGGTCGCACCGACGATCCTCGAGGTCTGCGGCACCGACGACGAGCGCTTCGTCCTGCCCGAGAGCACCGAGCAGATCAGCTACGCGCGGACCGACGGCGCGATCGTCGCGCACGCCGGGGACGGCGTCGCTCTGGGTGAGTCCGCGGGGTACGTGCTCGCCAAGGACGGCAGGAGCGCGTCGTTCCTGATCGACCCGGAGCTCGGCGCGCAGGAGTGCGTCCTGACGCCCGGTGAGATTGGCGCGGTCTGCGAGGCCGACACGCCCTACCTCGGCTACGAGGTCTTCCTGCCGGAGGGGTACGAGGCCGACAGCGACCGCCCCCTGAGCATCACGTTCCTGAACCCCGGCGAGGGTGAGGACTACACGGTCGAGGGGCTGCCTCTCGACGGCAGGATCCTGTGGCCGGGTGCCTCCGCGGACGAGCCCCGTGCCTGGCCCGGCTGGGAGCGTCAGTCCGACGGCACCTACGTCGAGACCGACGGCAACTTCGCGTGGACGCGCTCGGACGTCGAGGTCCTGTTCCAGGTCAACCCCGACTACTCCACGACGGTCCGCTACCCGGAGGGCACGGCGTCGTGCGCCAACCCGCCGGTCGCTGCGGCACCCGGTCCCGTGAGCGCCGAGGCGCCGAGCGGTCCGTCGCTCGCCGCGACGGGAGCCACGGCCGGAGCAGCCGGGTTCCTCGCGCTCCTGCTCGTCGGTGGCGGCGCTGCGCTCGTGTGGGCGCGTCGCAGGGCGAACGGCTGACCGCTGACGCGCTGAACCGCAGCACGACCGTCCGCCCCTGAGGGCCGGGCGCACGAGAGGAGCCGGTCGCTCGGGGCATCCCGTCCGGAGCGACCGGCTCCTCGTCCGTGTCCCCGTGCATCTCCTGGTGGGCCGGCCGCCGCGGCACGGGGACAACCGCGACGGTCGGCGTCGGGGGGTCACATGGTCGGCATGAGGACCGTGTCGATCAGGTAGACCGTGGCGTTCTGGGTCATGACACCGCCGCAGATCACCGAGGCGTCGTCGACCTTGAGGTCGTCGCCCGAGCCCGTGACGGTCACGGTCCCGCCCTCGACGGTCTCGTGCTCGCCGACGACCTGGTCCGGGGTCAGCTGTCCGGGGACCACGTGGTAGGTGAGGATCTTGGTCAGCGTGTCGGAGTCGGTCTTGAGGCTCTCGATGGTCGCCGGGTCGATCTTGGCGAAGGCGTCGTCGACGGGCGCGAACACCGTGAACTCGCCGCCGTTGAGGGTGTCGACCAGGTTCACGTCGGGGTTGAGCTGCCCGCTCACCGCGGCCGTGAGGGTCGTGAGCAGCGGGTTGTTGGACGCCGCGACCGCGACGGGGTCGGTCGACATGCCCGTGACGGAGCCCGCGCCGTCGGGGACCTGCTCGGCGTAGGCGGCACAGCCGGGGCCGACGAGGTTGGCTGCCGGGTCGACCTCGGGGGTCATGGCGTCCTCGGACATGTCGTCGCCGGGCGTCGTCGTCTCGGCCGCGCTCGACGTGTCGTCGCTGCCCGAGCCGGTGTCGGAGCTGCAGGCCGACAGGCCAAGGATCGCCAGGGTCGCTGCACCGACCACGGCGTACGAGGTACGGGTTCGAACGTTCATCGGTCTCTCCTCGTTGTCGTCGCCCCGTCAGGTGCGGGGCGTCTCGGAGGAGGTTCGGAGCCGGTTCCCGGTCGGATGGGTCGGAACTCCGGCGCGGTGTGCGCAGGGGCACGACGTCCCGCCCACCCATCCGTGCGGGCCGCTGCGCCGAACCCCGGCCATGGAAACCCTCGTGCTCATCGGCCTGATCGGTGGCCTCATCACCGGCATCTCGCCGTGCATCCTCCCGATGCTCCCCGTGATCTTCTTCGCCGGCGGTGTGCAGGGGGCCCGCGAGGGCGCGGCCGCACCCGCTGTGCCCACCGTGCCCGACGACGGAGCCACCACCGCGGTCCGGTCACCCTCGGCGGAGGCCACGCCCAGCGCCCCGACCGCCGCGCTCTTCGCCGGCGCTCCGGGCGCAGTGACGGTGGGGGCGCGCGGACAGGTGGTCACGGCCGTCCGTCCGCCTGCCTCCCGGGCACCGGGTGCGCCGTCGAACCCGGCCACGGCGGACGTCTCCCCGCCGGCGGACGGCGAGCGGCGCCGTCGGGCCGGGGGCGGCGCGGACGCCCAGGGCGCCGCGGGCCGGGGCGCTCGTCGCTCGTGGCGCCCGTACCTCGTGATCGCGGGCCTCGTCGTGAGCTTCAGCGTGTTCACCCTGCTCGGCTCGCTGCTCCTCGGGGCGCTCGGCCTGCCGCAGGACCTCCTGCGCTGGGTGGGGCTGACGCTGCTCGCGGTGATCGGCGTGGGCATGATCGTGCCGCGGTTCGAGGAGGTGCTCGAACGACCGTTCCAGAGGATCGCGGCGCTCGGTGCGCGACGAGGGACGCGCAGCCAGGACCGCGGGGCGTTCGTGATGGGCCTGGGCCTCGGAGTCCTGTACGTCCCGTGCGCGGGACCGGTCCTCGCGGCCATCACGGTCGCGGGCGCGACAGGGAACATCGGACCGGAGACGGTCGCCCTCACGGTGTCGTTCGCGGTGGGTGCCGCGCTCCCGCTGCTGGTCTTCGCGCTCGCGGGACGTCGGGTGGCCGAGCGGGTCAAGGCGTTCCAGCGTCACACGCGCGGGATCCGCGTGGCGGGCGGCGTGGTCATGATCGCGCTCGCCGTCGGGCTCGCGTTCAACCTGCCCGCCTACCTCCAGCGCGCGCTGCCCGACTACACGGGCAGCCTCCAGGAGCGCGTCGACGCGTCCGGGACGGTGCGCGAGGCGCTCGACCTCGGCGGGATCGTCACGGACGAGAACCGTGGGCTGTCGAGCTGCTCGAACGGTGCGCCCGAGCTCGAGGACTGCGGCCCGGCCCCCGCGCTGCGCGGGATCGACACGTGGTTCAACACCCCCGGCGACCAGCCGCTCGTGCTCGACGACCTGCGGGGCAAGGTCGTCCTCGTCGACTTCTGGGCCTACTCCTGCATCAACTGCCAGCGCGCGATCCCGCACGTCGACGCCTGGTACGAGCAGTACAAGGACGTGGGCGAGGGGTTCGAGGTCATCGGGGTGCACACGCCGGAGTTCGCGTTCGAGCGCGAGACGCGCAACGTCGTCGCGGGGGCCGACGACCTGGGCGTGACCTACCCGGTCGCGCAGGACAACTCCTACGCGACCTGGACCGCGTACCGCAACCGCTACTGGCCCGCGCAGTACCTGGTCGACGCCGACGGGACCGTGCGGCACATCCGGTTCGGCGAGGGCGGGTACGAGGACACCGAGGCGCTGATTCGCGAGCTGCTCGCGGACGCGAACCCGGGCGTGCGCCTGCCGGGCGCGACCTCGGTCGAGGACGGGACTCCTGACGGGGCGACGACCCCCGAGACCTACCTCTCGGTCGGCAAGGTCGGCAACTACGCGGGAGAGCCGCGCTACGCCGCGGGGGAGCAGGCCTTCACGCTCGCCCAGGACCAGGCACCCGACACGTTCTCGCTGGGCGGCACGTGGGCCGTCGACTTCCAAGGAGCGACCGCGGTGTCCGACGGGGCCCGCGTGCGGCTGGCCTACCGGGGCACCGACGTCTTCACCGTCCTGGGCGGCGAGGGCACGGTCGTGGCGACGGTCCGCGACGCGGACGGGAAGGTCGTCGAGCGGCGGGACGTCGAGGTCACGGGGAACCCGACGCTCTACCCGGTGATCGAGGGGGACGCGCCGAGCGAGGGGGCGGTCGAGCTCGAGGTCCCGGCGGGCATGCAGGTCTTCACGTTCACGTTCGGGTAGGGGCGGCGTCGGGCCTGAGACCACCTGGTCCACCTGCCGACCCTCCGGGGGTGCATAGATGGAACGGGCGGATCATCGAAGGGTGCTGACCCTCACCGAGAACCTGTCCGAGCAGTCCCGTGCAGCTCGCACCAAGGTCGAGGGAACCCGGCACCCCTGGCGCTACCTGGTGGCAGCGATGCTCGCGGGGGCCTACATCGGCGTGGGCGTGGTCCTCATGGTCGCCACGGCCGGGCCGTTCCTCGCCGCCGGGGCGCCGGCCGAGCGCCTCGTGGCCGGCGGCGTCTTCTCGGTCGCGCTGACCCTGGTCGTGTTCGCGGGGGCCGAGCTCAGCACGTCGGCCATGATGATCCTGACCCAGGGAGCGGTGACGCGGACGATCCCGGTGCGCTCCGCCGTCGGGACGTTGCTGTTCTGCTTCGGCGGGAACCTGCTCGGGTCCATGCTGTTCGGTTGGATGGTCGTGCAGTCGGGAGTCCTGCACACCAACGCGGCCGCGGGCGAGATGATCGCGTCGATGCTCGCGGGCAAGGCCCACGAGACCGGCGGGCAGCTCTTCTTCCGGGGCGTGCTGTGCAACGTCCTGGTGTGCGCCGCGATCTGGGCGTGCGGTCGGCTCCGGTCGGAGGCCGGCAAGGCCATCGTCATCTTCTGGGCGATCTTCGCGTTCATCTCCTCGGGGTTCGAGCACGTGGTCGCCAACATGACGACGTTCAGCATCGGTCTCTTCAGCCCCGAGATGATGACGACGTGGGGACAGTTCGGACGGAACCTCCTGTTCGTCGGGCTCGGCAACCTGGTCGGGGGAGCGGTCGTGGTGGGCCTCGGGTACGCGGCCGTGGCCGGACGCCGGCAGCCCGCGGCGCCGGACGCCGGTGCGGTCTCGGGCCCGCTCCACGGGGTGGACGAGGCCGTGGAGGGTGGGCCTGCCCTGGCGCTCGACCCGTCGGCTCGTCTCACGGACCGGACGTATCGCGAGGTCTAGTTGCCCCGGGATTCCGGGGATCGCGCCTCCGTGATCACGGAGAAGATGCGCAGATGGGGAGAATCCGGTATCGGATGCTTCGCGACGTGTCGGAATTCACTGCAGGACGTGGCATGATCCCCGGTCATGGGCATCAGGACGGTCTCGGATCTCACGCAGGTCGACGATCCTGCGTGGCCCACGCTCGCGCGGATGTTCCAGCGGCCCGGGGTCGAGGTCCTCGCGCCGCCCGAGTGGGCGCCCGAGGTCCTGTACCGACTCCAGATCACGACGCGCTCGACGCTCGGCGCGCTGGCGCTCTACACCGGCGGCGTCCTGGTGGACCACGGGTGGCTCCGGCTCCTCGGCGGAGGTGGGTACGGGCTCCCCGACCTCGCCACGATCAACGGCCTGGGCGCCCCGGAGGAGGGGGCGGTCGCGCCCCAGAAGCTCGTCGTCGCGTTCGACGTCCTGGGCGGGACGTTCGCGGTCAACGGCGGCGGCCTGCCCGGCCCGCTCGGGGACGTGCACTACTTCGCGCCTGACACCCTCGAGTGGCACTGCCTGGGGTTCGGCCAGGGAGCGTTCACCGAGTGGGCGGTCAGCGGTGGGCTCGCCGAGTACGTGGCCGACCTGCGCTGGCCCGGGTGGGAGCTCGACATCGAGGACCTGCCACCGGGCACGGGGCTGAGCGTCTACCCGCCCCTGTGGTCCGGGGCGGTCTCGGGGCACCAGGTCGAGCGGCACGCCGTGGTGCTCGAGGGGCTCGCGGTGTGGCACCAGGAGATGGCCGATCGCATGTCCCCGCTGGGTGACGGCCTCCTGGGCGGTGACCCGCCCTCCGAGGGGTGCTAGGCCGCCGGCGGAGGTCCGGCCCACCGAGAGAGAAGTCCCTGGGTAACCTCTACGGCCAAGTTGTATACAAGTACGCAGAGCCTGTGGCACGATGGCCGCATGACCAGCGCCCCGACGACGTCGTCCCCGTCGCGCGACGAGCCCCTCGCCGCCGTCCGCCGCCAGTCGGGTGC
The DNA here is from genome assembly GCF_042726775.1 of Oerskovia sp. NPDC060287. Taxonomy (NCBI): domain Bacteria; kingdom Bacillati; phylum Actinomycetota; class Actinomycetes; order Micrococcales; family Cellulomonadaceae; genus Oerskovia; species Oerskovia sp. NPDC060287. The sequence goes on along the minus strand of NZ_JBHXBO010000101.1, from coordinate 3,482 downwards.
CCGCGCCGTCTACGACCTCTTGCGGCAGCGCATCATCGACGGCTCGCTCGCGGCCGACGAACGGCTCACCGAGCCCGTCCTCTCGGCCCGGCTCGGCGTCAGCCGCACGCCCGTCCGCGAGGCCCTGCGCCTCCTCCAGGCCGAGGCCCTCGTCGTCGAGCAGCCCACCGGGGGAGTGCGTGTCGCGCCGCTCGCGGTCACCGACCTCCACCGCGTCTACGACGTCCGTGCTCGTCTCGAGGGCCTGCTCGCCCGGGACGCGTGCGAGCGGGCACGGCCTGCCGACGTCCAGCAGCTCGCTCGCCTCGTGTCGCTCATGGACGCCGTGCGCGACCACGAGGACGAGGTGCTGCGCATCGGCGCCCAGTTCCACGGCCAGATCGAGGCCCTGGCCGACAACCGCTGGTGCTCGGAGCTGCTGCGCCAGATCCGCGGGCACGTCGACCGCTACCGCTCGCTGTCCGCCCGCGAACGCGTCGGGACGACCGACCACGTGGACGAGCACCGCGAGGTCGCCCGCGCCATTGCGAGCGGAGACCCGGACGCGGCCGAGCGCGCCATGCGCGAGCACATCGAGCGCAGCGCGGCGATGGCGGCCAAGGCGCTCGGGGAGCCGCCACCCCCGCCGCCCGGCTGACGGCGCGCGCCGCACCCGGCCCCCGCCGACCGCCACCGGACCCCTCGGCCCGTGCGGCGCCGCCGGGCAGGCAGGGCCCCGCGCACCGCGGCAAGAGCCGCCCCTCGCCGACGTACGAACGCACCCGACGAAACCGACGCACCCGACCACCGGAGGCACCGATGCCCACGACCCACCACCTGCGGACGCACCGGTCCGCGGAGAACCTCGCCCGCACCGACCAGCTCGCGTGGAAGCTCGCCGAGCTCGCGACCGACCCGGTCGAGGTGCCGGCCGAGGTCGTCGAGATGATCGTCAACCGCGTGATCGACAACGCGGCCGTCGCGGCCGCGAGCCTCACGCGCGCGCCCGCCGTCGCAGCCCGCGGTCAGGCCCTGGCGCACCCGTACGAGCCCGGTGCGACGGTCTTCGGGACCCCGCTCGTGACGCGCACGAGCCCCGAGTGGGCAGCCTGGGCCAACGGCGTCGCGGTCCGCGAGCTCGACTACCACGACACGTTCCTCGCGGCCGAGTACTCGCACCCGGGTGACAACATCCCGCCGATCCTCGCGGTCGCCCAGCACGCCGGCCGCGACGGCGCGGCGCTCGTGCGCGGCATCGCGACGGGCTACGAGATCCAGGTGGACCTGGTGCGAGCCATCAGCCTGCACGCCCACAAGATCGACCACGTCGCGCACCTGGGCCCGTCGGCAGCGGCCGGGATCGGGACCCTGCTCGGGCTCGACACGACGACGATCTTCCAGGCGATCGGGCAGGCGTTGCACACCACGACCGCGACGCGGCAGTCCCGCAAGGGGCAGATCTCGACGTGGAAGGCGTACGCCCCGGCCCTCGCGGGCAAGGTCGCGGTCGAGGCCGTGGACCGCGCCATGCGCGGGCAGACCTCGCCCGAGCCCGTCTACGAGGGCGAGGACGGCGTGATCGCGTGGCTGCTCGACGGCCCGGAGGGGCGCTACGACGTCGTGCTCCCGTCGCCCGGTGAGCCCAAGACCGCGATCCTCGACACGTACACCAAGGAGCACTCGGCGGAGTACCAGTCGCAGGCGCTCATCGACCTGGCGCGCGCGCTGCACGCCGAGCACCCGTGGCTCGCGGACCCGGACAACATCGCGAGCATCGTGATCCACACGAGCCACCACACGCACCACGTGATCGGCTCGGGCGCGAACGACCCGCAGAAGTACGACCCGGCCGCATCGCGCGAGACGCTCGACCACTCCATCCCGTACATCTTCGCGGTCGCGCTCCAGGACGGCGGGTGGCACCACGTCGACTCCTACACGCCCGAGCGCGCCGGTCGCGCCGACACGGTCGCGCTGTGGGGCAAGGTCACGACGGCCGAGGACCCCGAGTGGACGCGCCGCTACCACTCGGTCGACCCCGCGGAGAAGGCGTTCGGCGGTCGCGTCGAGATCGAGCTGGCCGACGGCGGGCGCATCGTCCGCGAGATCGCGGTCGCCGACGCGCACCCGCTCGGCGCACGCCCGTTCGCCCGCGCGCAGTACGTCGCCAAGTTCCGGCTCCTCGCGGACGGTGTGCTCGAGCCCGCAGAGATCGAGCGCTTCCTCGACCTCGCGCAGCGTCTCCCGTCGCTCACGCCCGCCGAGGTGCGCGAGCTCTCGCTCGTCGCGCGGCCGGGTCTGCTGGACACGGTCCCGGTGCCCACGGGCATCTTCGAGCTGGGGCGCCCCGCCCAGGGCGCGGCAGGGAGCGAGCCCGACGCCGGCGCGCACCCGGGGGCGACCGGCGCCTCGGGCGCAGGCAGCGCGGGCGGCGAACCGGCCGGGACCGGGCCGGGGGACGGCCCGGCCGCCTGGACCATGCGCGACGCGACCGACGACGTGCCCGGCTCGGCCGATGCTGCCGGCACCGATGGGCCCGGCGCCCCGGGCGCTCCCGCCGACCCGACCCCCGCAGGAGGCAACTGATGCTGTACTCGCACGTGACGCCGTCGGACAAGCGGGCCGCGCTGCGCGCCCGGCTCGCGGCCGGTGAGCTGCTCCAGCTCCCCGGTGCGTTCAACCCGCTCTCGGCGCGCCTCATCGAGGACAAGGGCTTCGACGGGGTGTACGTCTCGGGGGCCGTCATCTCGGCGGACCTGGGCCTGCCGGACATCGGCCTCACGACCCTCACCGAGGTCGCGACCCGTGCAGGGCAGATCGCGCGCATGACGAACCTTCCCGCGATCGTCGACGCCGACACGGGCTTCGGCGAACCCATGAACGTCGCGCGCACCATCCAGACGCTCGAGGACGCGGGCGTCGCGGGCTGCCACATCGAGGACCAGGTCAACCCCAAGCGGTGCGGGCACCTCGACGGCAAGGCGACCGTCGACCTCGAGACCGCCACGAAGCGGATCCGTGCCGCGGTCGACGCCCGGCGCGACCCGAACTTCCTCGTCATGGCGCGCACCGACGTGCGCGCGTCCGACGGGTTGGCGGTCGCGATCGACCGGGCCAAGGCGCTGGTCGACGCCGGAGCGGACGCGATCTTCCCCGAGGCCATGCGCGACCTCGCGGAGTTCGAGGCCGTGGCCTCCGCGGTCGACGTGCCCGTGCTGGCCAACATGACCGAGTTCGGCAAGTCCGAGCTGTTCACGCGGGACCAGCTCGCGGCCGTCGGTGTGCAGATCGTCATCTATCCCGTGACGCTCCTGCGTAGCGCGATGGGGGCCGCGGAGCGCACGCTGGACGTGATCCGGGAGACCGGGACGCAGGACGGGGTGGTCGGCGAGATGCAGACGCGTGCACGGCTGTACGAGCTGGTGGACTACGCCGGCTACAACCACTTCGACACCGAGATCTTCACGTACCGGCCGTAGGGCGGCCGGTCGTCGGAGCCGGCG
>NZ_JBHXBO010000100.1:0-14925 GCF_042726775.1 Oerskovia sp. NPDC060287 | reverse complement strand
GGTCAGATCAGGGGCATCTACTCACTTCTCGGCAGGAGCGTTCACCCCGCGGTCCGCCGGATGCTGCGCCGCCACCGACGTTCGAACACCACGTCCTGGCCGTCGCGCGCCACGACCTCGTCGTCGGTGTGGAAGTACTCGGCGTCGCACGAGATCTCCGAGCGCGTCACGATGCTCGCGTCCCACGCGAGGTCGGCCGGCGTGGCCCCTGGCCGACGCAACCGCACGCTCCAGTCCGAGCGCGTGCGCGCGCTGAGCGGGTCGCGCCCGATCCAGTAGCGCTCGAGGGCGTCCTCGGTGAACTCGAGGCCGTCGGGGTAGATGCGCGTCCCGCCGTACCTCGGGTCGACCTCCAGGAGCCACTCGTCCGCCGCGACGTCGCGCACCACGCGCCGCTCGGGCCGCTGGTCCGCGGCCTCCGGGTAGACGACAACGAGCGGGGGCGCCTGCTCGGGCTCCTCGAAGGTGACGACGGGGTGCCCGCCCGGCGCTGCGTCGTCGTGCACCGGGAGCTCGAGCGAGCTGCCCGCGGGCGCGACCGCGAGCGCCGCCCCTCCCGGCTGCGGCCACACCCACGGCCAGTACGCCGAGGAGACCGCGAGCCGGAGCCGGTGCCCCGGCGCGACCGCGTACCCGGTCCCGCTGAGCTCGAACGTCACGTCGTGCGTCGCGCCGGGTTCCCACGGCACCACGCGGTCACGCCCCTCGCGCGCGGACAGGTTGAGCACGCCACGGGTCACGAGCGTCGAGGAGCCGTCAGGGCCCACGTCGCACAGCCGCGCCACGACCTGCCCCTTCTCGCCCGCGCACGTCAGGCGCAGACGGACCCGGGCACGGCCCAGGATCTCGAGCCGCTGCGTGAGCGGCGGCGAGTCGAAGCACACGGACCGCCCGTCCTCCTCGCGCTGGTCGGGGGGCAGGTCGGCGTCGTTCCCGAACGGGAAGAAGCGCCCCGCGTCGATCCCGGTGTGCTGGGGAGAGGCCACGAGGCACGACGGCGGCACGTCCGCCGGGGCGGTCGGCTCACCGCCCGCCGGGCTCGGGTGGACGGGAAGGTGGTTGACGAGCGGGGCGGTCGTGCGCAGCACGGTGGCGACCGCTGCGTCGTCGACGTCGTCGGTGCCGCCAGGCGCTCCCGCGAGCGGGAAGACCGTGGGCCGGACGTGCGGGGAGGGCCAGCGCTCCTCGCCGACCCAGCGCCCGGGCAGCTCGTCGTAGACCGTCGCGGGCGGCACGGACTCCGTGATCCAGGCGCGCAGCGCCGGCTCGTCGAGGGCGCCCGTGTCCTGGCCCTTGAGGAACTGGTCCCACCAGCGCAGCGTCTCCTGGAGGAACCCGATCGACGGTCCGGGAGGCAGGCCGCGGTCGGGGTACTGGTGCGACCACGGCCCGACGAGGCCCCGGACCGGGCCGCCCAGGGTTCGGCCTGCGTTCGAGGGTCCGCCGCTCGATCCCTGGTCCGCCGAGTCCTCGCCCGCGGCGACGAGCCGCAGGACCGTGTCACGGTAGGGGTCGTTCCACCCGCCGACCGCCAGGACCGCGGCCTTGATCGCCGAGTAGTCCTCGATGACGCTGCCGTGGCGCCAGTAGTCGTCGCGCGTCTGGTGGTCGAGCCAGGTGTGGACGAACGGCTCGGTGTGCTCGAGGCGGTCGAGCCACTGCTCCTTCCACCGGTCGCCCACGACGGCCGGGTCCGGGGGCCGGGAGCAGAACGCGAGCATGGTCGCCGCCCACGCGTGCATGTCGACCGCGAGGACCGACCCGCCCGTGTAGTGCACGTCGTTGTCGTAGCGGTCGTCGGTCGAGCAGACCGTGACGATCGCTGCGAGCGCCTCGGGGGCGAGGGCCGCGACCTGCAGGGCGTTGAACCCTCCCCACGAGATGCCGAACATCCCGACCTTGCCGCTGCACCACTCCTGCGCGGCGAGCCACTCGACGACCGCGACGCCGTCGGCGAGCTCGGTCGGGGAGTACTCGTCGTCCTGGTGCCCGTCCGAGTTCCCGCTGCCGCGGATGTCGACGCGCACCGACGCGTACCCGTGGCCCGCGTAGTACGGGTGGCGCTGCGCGTCGCGCGGGGCGGTCCAGTCGGACAGCCGGTAGGGCAGGTACTCCAGGATCGCGGGGACCGGCGTGAGGTCGACGGGTCGCCAGACCCTCGCCGCGAGGCGCGTGCCGTCGGCGAGGGGTATCCAGTGGTCCTCGACCGTGGTCTCGAACGGGAGCTCGGTCACGTACCGCATGGTCGTTCCTCCGGTGCTGGGTGGTGCGGGTGGTGCTGTCGGGCGGGTGGTGCTCGTTCAGCGGCGGTGGCGCGGGGCCACGTGGGTCGTGCGGGTCGCGCCCGCCGGTCAGTGGACGGGGTGCATGGTCCGCTTCATCCAGGGCGACAGGATCAGGACGACGACCCCGACGAGCACCGCGACGGCCCCGTTGAGCGTGAAGTAGAGGCCGTCGGGGATCTCGCCGTAGAACCGGACGGTCTGCGCCTGGATGCCGTTCGCGAGCGCGATCGACAGGAACCACACGGCCATGGACTGGCTCGAGAAGGCGGCGGGGGCGAGCTTGGTGGTCGCGGACAGGCCCGTCGTCTGGAGCAGCACGTCACCGAGCCCCAGCAGCAGGAGCGAGGCCAGGAGCCACCAGACGGCGATCTTCCAGTCTCCGCTCTGCCCGGTCACGGCGGGCACGAGGATCAGGTAGGACAGCCCCCCGAGGAGCGCACCGATCGCGATCTTCTTGGACGCGTGCGGCTGCCGGGGGCCGAGCCAGGTCCACAGGGCGGCGACCACGGGCGCGACGAGCACCTCGACGCCGCCGAGGAACGAGCTGAACCAGGCCGCCGGCGCCTCCCAGCCGAAGATCGTGCGCTCGACGTGCTGGTCGGCCAGCAGGATCAGGACGCTGTACGCCTGGAACAGCACGAAGTTGAACGCGACCGACGCGAACCACAGCACGAGGAAGGGCCGGAGCCGGCCGCGTTCGGCGCCCGTCACGCGGGGGCTGCGGAACATGACGGTGAAGTAGACGATCGGCGCGGCCATCGCGACCACGGTCAGCGCGTCGACCACGCCCGCGATGCTGAGCCGCCCCGCGAGCGCGAGCCCGACGGCGAGGATCACCACGCCGGCCGCGACGCCTCCCAGGATCCACAGGGTCCGGCGCATCACGGCCGGCGGCAGGGGCGCCTCGGGGCCGCGCCCGTGCCCGGGGACGTGCCTGCGCCCGGCGACGTACTGGACGATGCCCGCCGTCATACCGATCGCGGCAGCCGAGAACCCCCAGTGCCAGCCGACGTCGGCGCCGAGCCACCCCGTGACCAGGGGACCGAAGAACGCCCCGACGTTGATGCCCATGTAGTAGAGCGCGAACCCCGCGTCCCGGCGCTCGTCCGTGGTCGAGTAGAGCTTGCCCACGAGGGTCGAGACGTTGGGCTTGAGCAGCCCCGTGCCCAGGCTGATGAGGACCAGACCGAGCCATGTCGAGAGCTCGGCGGGGATCGCCATGGTGTAGTGCCCGCACGCGATGAGGATCCCGCCCCACAGGACGGCCCGGTACGAGCCCAGGACCCGGTCCGCGATCCACCCGCCGCCGACCGAGACGAGGTAGACCATGGTCCCGTAGCCCGCCGCGATCGAGGCCGCAGGACCGGCCTCCATCCCCAGCCCGTCGTCCGCGACGGTCGCCGTGAAGAACAGGACGAGGATGGCCTGCATCCCGAGGAACGAGAACCGCTCCCAGACCTCGAGGCCGAACAGGGTCGACAGACCTCGCGGGTGCCCGAAGAATGCTCTGTCGTCCGGGTCGACCGCGGGGTCTGCCGGTCGTGCGTCCTCGGTCGTCAACAGCCCTCCAGCGGTCGGTGCGCCCGCCGCAGGCTCGCGGAGGCATCCTTCCAACCTAGGGAGGATCGGGGCCCGGGGCCACAGGGACGCTCGGCCTGGTCGCCCGCAGCGCGGCTCGCCGCCCGTCAGACGACCCGGTCGAGGCCCTCCAGGCGGGCGAGCCGGTCGAGCAGGGCGTCCCGCACGTCCGGCCACTCGTCCGCCAGGATCGAGAAGTAGGCCGTGTCGCCGCGCGACCCGTCGGGAGCGACGCGGTGGCTGCGCAGCACCCCCTCGGGCACGGCCCCGAGGCGCTGGATCGCCGCGATCGAGCGGGCGTTGCGCGCGTCGGCCCGCAGCGCGACGCGCTCGACGTCGAGCACCTCGAACGCGTGCCGCAGCAGCAGGTACTTGCACGCCGGGTTGGTCACGCCGCCCCACCAGGGACGGTCGTAGAACGTCGAGCCGAGCTCGACCCTCCGCTGCGAGGGCGACCATTCGTAGAGCGAGGTGCTGCCGCGGACGGACGTGGCGCCGTCGGGCCCCTCGCCGGGAGCAGCCGGCCCGACGACGGCCCACGCCAGGCGCCCCGGCGCCGCCACCGCGTCCCGCACGTAGACGGACATGGCCGGCGTCCCGCGAGGCGTCGGCGAGGACATGCCCGCCCACAGGGCGTCGTCGACGAACGCCCCCAGCGCCTGCGCGTGCTGCTCGCCGAGCGGCTCGAGGCGCAGCCCGAACCCTTCCAGGACCGTGGCGTTCTCCATGCGGTCATCCTGCCGGACCGGACGTGAGGATCCTGTGAACCGCCCGTCCCCCGAGATGCGAGTCCTCTCCCGACCTGCCTACGGTCGATGCGAACCAACCACCATCCGACGATCACCACGGGAGGACCTCCATGGGACTGGGAGACAAGATCAAGCACGCGGCCGAAGAGGTCGAGGGCAAGGTCAAGGAGGGCGCCGGCAAGCTCACGGGCAACGAGAAGCTCGAGGCCGAGGGCCACGCCGACCAGGCGAAGGCCAACGTCAAGCAGGCCGGTGACGACGTCAAGGACGCCTTCAAGAAGGACTGACCCACCAGACGAAGAACGCCCCGGGACCCGTACGGGTCCCGGGGCGTCGCTGTGGACGGGGGAGGTTCAGAGGGCGACGGCGGGCGGCAGGGCAGTGACCGGTCCGACGGGCTGGCCGGGCACGTCGGCGGTGTGACCGGCGACCGGCGGGACGACCGACAGGAGCGGCGTGGTCACGGGCTCGCCGGCGGCGGACATCTCGACCGGACCGAGCACCGGGACGATGCGCGGGCTCGTGATCCGCGCGAGCAGGCCGAGCTCGACGCCCGCCCACTCGTGCGCGAGGATCGAGAAGCACACCGAGTCGGCGCGCGTGCCGTCGGGCGCCGTGCGATGACCTCGCATGACGCCCTCCTCGTACGCGCCGAGGCGACGCATCGCGGCGAGCGAGCGAGCGTTGCGCGCGTCCACCCGGAAGCCCACACGATGCACGTCCCACGACTCGAACGCATGTCGGAGCAGCAACCATTTCGAGACCGGGTTGACGAGGCTCCCCCACGTGGAACGGGCGTAGAAGGTCCGCCCGATCTCCACGCGCCTGTCGTCGAGCGACAGGTCACGGAAAGCGGTGCTCCCCACCACGAGGCCCGAGCCCGCGTCGACGACGGCGAAGGCCGTCAGCGCCCGGGTAGCCCGAGTGTCCTCGATGAAGTTCACCATCCCGACCTCCCCCGCAGGGAGGGTCGTACTCATACCCGCCCACATCGTCGGATCGACGATCTGAGCCAGCGCACCGGCGTGCGCGACAGCCAGGGGTTCGAGGCGGAACCCGTGGCCTTCCAGGACGACATCGTGCTGCACAGCGCATATCAGAACACACGCAGGCGTCGCCGCCAAGACCACGGAGCGGTCTGCTGTGGACGACGAGGTGACGCACGGGTGAACGTTGCGCTCGGAGGAGCGTCTCCGCAGGTCAGAGGCCCTCTCAGGCGGGGGCGGGACCGCACCCCACGGCGGCCGTGATGTTGCCGACGGCGGCGGTCGCGAAGAGGCCCGAGAGCCCTGCGACCTGGAGCAGCGGACGCGGGTCGTCGCTCACGACCCAGCAGCCGTCCACGACCTCGTACCGGGCCGTGGCCCCCTCGCCGACGTAGGCGCGCAGCGCGGAGAGCAGGCGCTCGATCTCCTCGCCCGTGGTGCCCACGCCGATCGAGGCGCGGACGGCCCCCGCCGGGAAGCCCAGGCGGGCCAGGAGCGGGTGCGCGCAGAACCGGCCGTCGCGCACGCCGATCCCGTGCTCGGCCGACAGGTAGGACGCGACGAGGCCCGCGTCGTGGCCGTCGACCGAGAACGTCACGACGCCCACGGGGTCCACGGCGTCGGTCCAGGCGCGGACGACGCGCACGCCGTCGATCTCCTCGAGACCCTCGACCAGGCGGGCGCGGAGCGCGGTCTCGTGCGCGACCAGCAGGCCGGGCTCGAGCGCCGCGAGCGCGTCGCACGCCGAGGCGAGCGCGACCGCGCCGATCACGTTGGGCGACCCGGCCTCGTGGCGCGCGGGGGCGCTCTGCCACGTGGTGCCGTCGAGCGTCACGTTGCGCACCGCGCCTCCCCCGGCGAGGTAGGGCGTGCCGACGTCGAGCCAGTCACGACGTCCCACGAGCGCGCCCGCACCGAACGGCGCGTAGGTCTTGTGGCCCGAGAACGCGACGTAGTCCACGTCGCTCGCCGCGAGCGAGACACCGCGGTGCGGCACGAGCTGGGCGCCGTCGAGCAGGACGCGCGCCCCGGCGTCGTGCGCCGCGGCGACGACCTCGGCGAGAGGGAGCGATTCGCCCGTGACGTTCGAGGCCCCCGTGATCGCGACGAGCGCGTACGGGAAGCGGGACAGCTCGGCGCGCAGCCCGGACAGGGTCTCGGCGACCGTCGCGCCGCCGACCAGGACCGTGGCGCCGCCCGTGCGCTGCCAGGGCAGGAGGTTCGCGTGGTGCTCGACGTCCAGGACGAGCACCCGGCCGGGCGTCCCGTCGGCCTGCGCCGGGACGCATCCCGCGAGCAGGTTGAGCGAGTCGGTGGTGTTGCGCGTGACGATCGTGACGTCGTCCTCGCGGGCGCCGACGAACGCGCCGATGGTCTGGCGCGCGGCCTCGTAGAGGGCGGTCGACACCTGGGACAGGTAGCCCGCGCCGCGGTGCACGCTCGCGTAGAGCGGCAGGACCTCGTTGACGCGGTCGGCCACGACCTGCAGCGCAGGGGCCGACGCCGCGACGTCGAGGTTCGCGTACGGGACGCTGCGCCCGTCGACGAGCGGGACCAGGGTGTCGCTGCCCACGACGGGCAGCACGGCACACGAGGTAGGGGCTTCGATGACTGCGTGTGCGCTCATGGCACGTCCTCCGGTGGTCGTCGGAGTTCGCCCTGCGGCCCCTCCGCGCTTGCCCCCCTCCTTGTAGAGAGGGGCCCGGTCGTCACCCGGGGCACCCCGCCGCGGAGGAGGGTTGCCGGCCAGCAAACCGGGGTTTTGCGCTGGCACTCATGACCTGGTGTCCAGGATGGGCGAGGCTCACGGAGCGTGTCAACCGGTGGGCACGGCGTCTCGGATGGTGGGCAGCGGGGGTCTGTCAGGCGGGCGGAGCGTCCTCTGCCAGGGCCGCGACGCGGCGCGCGTCGGCGCGGTACATGGCCGCATGGTCGAGGAAGTCGGACCGGCCCGTCTCCTCTGCGCGGCCGTCGGTGAAGTCCGCGATCTCCTCGAGACGCTCGACCATCACGCTCAGGACCTCACGACGCGAGAAGGGCAGCCCGTAGGCCGCGACCAGCGCGTCGAGGCGCGCGAGAGGATCCAGGCGCCCGACGACGTCGCTCCCGTCCTCGCCCGCGGCGTCCGCCACGAAGGGCGCGAGCCGGTATCCCAGGTAGGCCAGGTCCCGGACCCGCGGGCCGGGGCTCGCGGTGTCGAAGTCGATGAGGCCCACCAGCGTCCCGGCGCGGAAGACCAGGTTGTACGGGGCGACGTCGTTGTGGCACACGACCTCGACCGGCTCGTGCGCCGGGAGCTGCCAGGTCGGGGCGGCGGCGGGTACGGGGACGGCTGCAGCGCCGTCGACGACGGAGCCCCCGGCGGCCGTGCCGCCCGAGACCGCACCGCCGGGCACGGCCGTGGCCGCGAGGAACCCGATGCTCGCGTCGTGCACGCGTCGCAGGAGCGCGCCCGCGTCGCGGAGCACCGACTCGTCCCAGAGCCAGTCGGGCAGCGGATAGTTCGCGACGTCGCCCGGGAGGTAGGACAGGACCTCGCGCCCCTGGTCGTCGACGCCCAGCGGCTCGGGCACCTCGGTGACGCCGGTCGCCCGCAGGTACGCCAGGAGAGCCTGGACCGTGGGCGTCCACGGCCCGGCGCTCCGGCGGACCGTGTCGCCGCTCCGCACGACGGTCGTGGAGTTGCCCCCGGTCAGGACCTCCTCGGGCGGGCTCTGCTCACGACCGTCTGCCCCGAGAGAGAGGGCTTGCGTCGAGGTAGAGGCCCCGAGCCCTCTACCTCGACAGGAATCCTCGATCTCACGGCCGGACGGGAAGCTCTCCATGCACGGCAACCTATCCCCTGACCACCCTGCGAGACAGGCGTTCCATCCTGTGGGCACGGTGGCGTACGATCCGACGCAACCATCCAGAGCGGCTGAGTGACTTGGCACGATGACGCCGCAGCAACCCCCCGGCGACGGGCGAGGGTGCTACCGCCACGACCGATGGAGGATCACCATGAGTGCCCCCGACCGCGCGACCGCTGCACCGGTCCCCGACGCCCGGCCCGCCGACGGCTACGCCGGCGACATCACGCCCCTGCAGGCGTGGACCCTTCTCCAGTCGGACCCGGACGCCGTCCTCGTCGACGTCCGCACCGACGCCGAGTGGCGCTTCGTCGGCGTCCCTGACCTGTCCTCGGCGGGCCGCGAACCGGTCCTGACCCAGTGGGTCACGGTCGAGGGCCGCCCCAACCCGGCGTTCGTCGCCGACCTCACCGCGGCCGGTGTGACCCCCGAGCGCCCGGTCGTGTTCCTGTGCCGCTCCGGTGCGCGGTCGATCGGCGCGGCCAAGGCCGCGACCGCGGCGGGCCTCGGCCCGGCGTACAACGTCCTCGAGGGCTTCGAGGGAGCGCTCGACGGCGCCGGTCACCGTGGTGCCGACGGCTGGCGCGCAGCGGGCCTCCCCTGGAAGCAGTCGTGAGCGCCGGCACCGGGGACGGCGTCCTGCGCGTCCCCGCCGGGATCCCCGGAGGCTCGGGCCGCGGCCCGCTCCCGCGCTCGGTGCGACCCGACACCCTCGCGGTGCGCGGTGGCCACTCCCGCTCCGAGTTCGAGGAGACGAGCGAGGCCCTCTTCCTCACGCAGGGCTACGTCTACGGGAGCGCCGCCGAGGCCGAGGCCGCGTTCACGGGCGAGGTCGACCGCTTCATCTACTCGCGCTACGGCAACCCGACCGTGCACACGTTCGAGGAGCGGCTGCGCCTCATCGAGGGCGCCGAGGCCTGCTACGCCACGGCCTCGGGCATGTCCGCGGTCTTCACGTCGCTCGCGGCGCTGGTCGGATCCGGCTCGCGCATCGTCGCAGCCCGCGCACTGTTCGGCTCGTCGCTCGTGATATTCGACGAGATCTTCGCCAAGTGGGGCGTGCGCACCGACTACGTCGACGGTCACGTGCTCTCGCAGTGGGAGGAGGCGCTGTCGACCCCCGCGGACGTCGTCTTCTTCGAGACCCCGTCCAACCCCATGCAGGACGTGATCGACGTGCGCCGCGTGAGCGACCTCGCGCACGCGGCGGGCGCCGTCGTCGTGCTCGACAACGTGTTCGCGACCCCCGTGCTGCAGAAGCCGCTCGAGCTCGGCGCGGACGTCGTCGTGTACTCGGCGACCAAGCACATCGACGGCCAGGGGCGCGTGCTCGGCGGCGCGATCCTGGGCTCCGAGGAGTACGTCAAGGGACCCGTCCAGACGTTCATCCGCAACACCGGCCCCTCGCTCAGCGCGTTCAACGCGTGGGTCCTGGTCAAGGGGCTCGAGACCCTGTCGGTGCGCGTCAAGGCCCAGAACGCCGCGGCCTTCCAGGTCGCGACCGCGCTCGAGGAGCTGCCCGGTATCACGGCCGTGCGCTACCCGTTCCTCGCCTCGCACCCGCAGGTCGAGCTCGCCAAGGCCCAGCAGAGCGGCGGCGGGACGGTCGTGACGTTCAACCTCGACGTGCCCGGCGCCGACGACCCGGGCACGGACCCCGAGCTCCTCAAGAAGCGCACGTTCCAGTTCCTCGACGCGCTGCGGATCGTGGACATCTCCAACAACCTGGGCGACGCCAAGTCCCTCATCACGCACCCCGCGACCACGACGCACCGCAAGCTGGGGCCGGAGGGTCGTGCCGCCGTCGGGATCGCAGAGACGACCGTGCGCCTGTCGATCGGCCTCGAGGACCCCCTCGACCTGATCGAGGACGTCGAGCAGGCGCTCGCCGCGCGCTGAGCCGCCCGCCGCACCGCTGGGTGCGGAGCTCTAGCGCGACACGCCGGGCGACTCGCGCAAGAGCTCCGCACTCAGCGGACGGTCCAGGAATACCCCGGCCGTATCGCGGGGTTGCACCTGGCGATGACTACCTCGCCGCGCCTCTCCGTCCTCGACCTCGTCCCCGTCCGTTCGGGACAGTCCAGCTCCCAGGCCATCGCCGCCTCCCTGGACCTCGTGCGCCTCGCCGACCGCCTCGGCTTCACGCGCTACTGGTTCGCCGAGCACCACAACATGCCCGCGGTCGCCGCGTCCGCCCCGCCCGTCATGATCGCGGCCGCCGCCTCGGTGACCGAGCGGATCCGCGTCGGGTCGGGCGGCGTCATGCTCCCGAACCACGCGCCGCTCGTCGTCGCCGAGCAGTTCTCGGTCCTCGAGGCCCTGGCCCCGGGGCGCATCGACCTGGGGATCGGGCGCGCGCCCGGCAGCGACCCCGTGGTCACGGCCCTGCTCCGCAGCAGCGGCCCCACGTCGGACGTCGACCGCTTCCCCCAGCACGTCCAGGACATCCGCTCGCTCATGAGCGCCGAGGGCGCCACCGTCCGCCTCACGAGCGGCCAGGTCTACGACGTGCACGCGACCCCGGCCGCGGAGTCCGTGCCGACCGTCTGGCTGCTCGGGTCGAGCGACTACTCGGCACGCCTGGCCGCCGAGCTCGGGCTGCCCTACGTGTTCGCCAACCACTTCTCGGGCGCCGGCATGGACGAGATCCTCGCGCTGTACCGCGACGGCTACCGCCCCTCCCCCGAGCACCCCGCGCCGGAGACGTTCCTGACGGTCAACGTGTCGGTCGCCCCGACGCTCGCCGAGGCTCGCGCCCGCGCGCTGCCGCAGGCGCGCATGATGGCCCGCCTGCGCTCGGGCAAGCCGCTCGGCGCCCAGGAGACGGTCGAGGACGCCGCGTCCACGCCGCTCGACGGGCTCACGTCCCAGATGGCCGACGAGATGCTCGACCGCTGGATCGTCGACGAGCCCCAGGCCGCGGCTCGTCGCGTGCGCGAGCTCGCCACCCGGCACGGCGTCGACGAGGTCATGGTCGTGCCCGTCGCGGCGTCCCGCGCCGACGAGTCGCTCGACGCGACGCCCGGCCGCACGCAGACGCTCGAGCTGCTCGCGGACGCGCTCGCCTGACGCCCGTCCCGTGACCCCGCCACGCGCTGAGCCCGCCCGACCGCCCGCCGACGCGGCGCCGTCGGGCGTGCCTGTGCGCGTCACGGACCAGGCCTCGGTGCTGCTCGCCCAGAACCCCGGCCCCATGACGCTCGACGGGACCAGGTCCTACGTCCTGGCCGCGCCCGGGGCGCGCACGCGCGTGGTCGTCGACCCCGGGCCCGACGACGTCTCTCACCTCACGGCCCTGGCCGACGGGCCGCGCGTCGAGCTCGTCCTCGTCACGCACCGGCACGCGGACCACACCGCCGGGGCGGCGCGCTTCGCCGAGCTCACCGGGGCGCCCGTCCGGGCGGCCGACCCTGCGCACTGCCACCCCGCGCACCCCGCGACGGGTGGCGCGACCGGCGGCTCCGCGCATGCGGGAGCTGCCGCACCGCTGCGCGGGGGCGAGGTGCTCCGCGCCGCCGGGCTGCGGATCGAGGTCGTCGCGACCCCGGGCCACACGGCCGACTCGGTGAGCTTCCGCCTCCCGGACGACGGACCGCACGGCTCGGTGCTCACGGGCGACACGATCCTCGGGCGCGGCACCACGGTCATCTCCACGCCCGACGGGTCGCTGCGCGACTACCTCGCGAGCCTCGACGTGCTCGAGGCGTTCGGGACCGCGACGGTCCTGCCCGCGCACGGCCCGCACCTGGGTGACCTGTCCGCCGTCGTGCGCGCGTACCGGGAGCACCGCCTGGGCCGGCTCGCCGAGGTGCGCGCGGCCCTGGCCGGGGCCGCGATCGCCGGGGCCCCCGTGACCGACCAGCTCGTCGAGCAGGTCACGGCGACCGTCTACGGCGACGTCGCGCCCGGGGTGCTCCCCGCCGCCCGGCAGAGCGTCCGCGCCCAGCTCCGGTACCTCGCCGAAGGCCCGTAGACCTCCGGGCTCCGGAGCATGTCGGTGCCGCCCCTGACACGCGGCGGTGGCCTCGCGACCGGCAGGCCGAGCCGGAGCGGAGGGACGCGACGACCCGACGCGCCGGGCCTCGACGCCGGTGGTTGACTGACCGCGTGACTCCCTCGATCCCGGACCTCCCCACGCCCCCCGCCCGCCGCGACGCCCTGATGGCGGGTCCCGTGGTGCGGCTGGGCATCGGTGCGGTCGTGGGTGTCGGCGCGGGCCTCTGGTTCGGCACGCAGGGCTACCCGAGGTTCGCGGTCCTGGCCGGGTGGAGCGTCACCGCCCTGATCTTCACGGTGTGGACCTGGGTCGTGGTCGCCCCCATGGACGCACGGATGACCGCGCGACTCGCGACCCGCGAGGAACCGTCCCGTCGCGTGACCCACCTGTTCATCGTCACGGCCTCGCTCGCGAGCCTCGTGGGGGTCGCGCTCCTCCTGCTGGCCTCACCCGAGAAGAAGAGCGCCCAGGCCGTGAGCGCGGTGTTCGCCGTCGCCTGCATCACCGTCTCGTGGGCCGCGGTCCACACCCTGTTCGGGCTGGCCTACGCCCGCCAGTACTACACGGGCGAGGACGGCGGGATCGACTTCAACCAGGTCGAGCCGCCGCGCTACCTCGACTTCATGTACGTGGCGTTCACGGTCGGGATGAGCTTCGCGATCTCCGACACGAACGTCACGTCGGGGGACATCCGTCGGACGGCGCTGGGCCACTCGCTGCTGTCCTACCTGTTCGGGACGGTGATCATCGGCGCGGTGGTCAACCTCGTCGCAGGGCTCTGAGGCCCGCGCGTCACCGGGCCCGGCGCGTCAGGACGCTCGACACGATCGCCGCGACCGCGGCGACCGCCATGACCAGGAACAAAGCGATCGCGACGCGCAGCGGTGTGTACGCGATGCGCTCGGTCATCTCTTCCGCGGTGCCGAACCAGCCCCACTCGGTGACGACCGCCTCGGCGTGCGTGGCGATAGCCCCCACCCGTCCCGGAGCCGCGCCCAGCGCACCGGCGACCCACGCGAGGCAGTCGATCATGAAGGCGCCGAACGTGGAGGAACCGGACAAGAAGGTGGGCACGGGAACAGGGTAGCGGCTCGCGCGGCAGGGCGTCGGGTGATCTCCGCCGTGTCCGGCCCTCCTGGCGGACCGCCGTCGCGCGGCAGGGCCGCCGCGCCGCGACCTACCGCCCCGCGACCACGTCGGGACGTGCTGACATGCCGACGGCGGGCCGCACCTCCTGGGTGGGACCCGCCGTCGGGCAGTGCTGGTGCTGCGGTCAGGCCTGGACGAGCGTGCTCAGCACCGAGGTGAAGAAGCCCAGCCCGTCCGTGCCCGCGCGGGGCCCGGACTCGTTCGCGGGGCCGAACCCGGCCTCGACCGCGTGCTCGGGGTGCGGCATGAGCCCCACGACGTTGCCCGCCGCGTTCGAGATGCCCGCGATGTTGCGGCGCGAACCGTTCGGGTTCCAGCCCTCGTAGCGGAAGACCACGCGGCCCTCGGCCTCGAGCTCGTCGAGCGTGCGCTCGTCGGCCACGAACTGGCCGTCCTGGTTCTTGAGCGGCACCGTGATGCGCTGGCCCGCGGTGTAGTCGCGCGTCCAGGCCGTCTCGGCGTTCTCCACGACCATGGTCTGCTCGCGGCAGATGAACGCGAGGTGGTCGTTCTTGATCATCGAGCCGGGCAGCAGGTGCGCCTCGGTGAGGATCTGGAAGCCGTTGCAGATGCCCAGGACGGGCAGGCCGCCCTTGGCCGCGTCGACGAGCGAGTCCATGACGGGCGCGAAGCGGCTGATCGCCCCGGCGCGCAGGTAGTCCCCGTACGAGAAGCCGCCCGGGAGCACGACCGCGTCGACCCCGTGCAGGTCGGCGTCCGCGTGCCACAGGGACACGGGCTCGCCGCCGGCCAGGCGCACGGCACGGGCCGCGTCCCGGTCGTCGAGCGTGCCGGGGAACGTGATGACACCGATCCGGGCCGTGGCCAGGCCGGTCGCTGCGGGGGCGCTCATCAGGCGCTCTCCCCGCCCAGCTCGGCCGTCAGCTCGGCGACGAGGACGACGTCCTCGATGACCGGGTTCGACAGGACCTTCTCGCCGGCCTCGCGGGCTGCGGCGAGCACCTCGGGGGTGACGTCACCCTCGACCTCGAGCTCGAACCGCTTGCCCTGGCGCACGCTGGTGAACTGGGTGAAGCCCAGGCGCGGGAGCGCCCCGACGACGGCCTTGCCCTGCGGGTCCAGGATCTCGGGCTTGGGCATGACCTCGACGACTACGCGTCCCACAGGAGCTCCTCGGGAAGTTGGTCCGGCCGCTCGGCTCGGACAGGTCCGCACGAGGCTCGGGGCGCGCCGCGAGGGCGGCGACCGGGTCGCGCGGATCTCGGTGGGTGGGGATTCCGGGGCCAGTTTACCCGCGCCGCGCACGGGGCCGGGTCGCGTCTCAGGCGGCGGGCGGTGCGGTGCTTCCGAGGGGGGCCGAGCACGAGGTAC
>NZ_JBHXBO010000099.1:0-14927 GCF_042726775.1 Oerskovia sp. NPDC060287 | reverse complement strand
GACGACGACACGCCCCTCGCTGCCCAGCTCACCATCGACGCCCGTCGGCGGATCGACCTTCACGGACGACAGTTCCCCCGTCCCGCGGCGACCCGCATCATCACGATCGCCAATCAGAAGGGCGGCGTCGGGAAGACGACGACGACGGTCAACCTCGCGGCGGGACTCGCTCAGGCTGGGCTCAACGTCCTCGTCATCGACAACGACCCGCAGGGGAATGCGTCGACCGCCCTCGGTGTCGAGCATCGCGCTGGAACTCCCTCCGTCTACGAGGTATTGGTGGACGGGGCCCCGCTCGCCTCGGCGGTTCAGCAATGCCCCGACATTCCGAGCCTCTGGTGCGTTCCTGCGACGATCGACCTGTCGGGTGCGGAGATCGAGCTCGTCTCCTTGGTTTCCCGTGAAACGCGACTCCGCCGTGCGGTCGACGTCTTCTTGGAGGAGCGCATCGCGCAAGGTCTTGAGCGTATCGACTATGTCCTCGTCGATTGCCCGCCCAGCCTCGGTCTGCTGACCGTCAACGCGTTCGTGGTCGGCCGTGAGGTCCTCATTCCGATCCAGTGCGAGTACTACGCCCTCGAGGGGCTCAGTCAGCTCCTCAAGACGATCGAACTCATCAAGGCGCACCTGAACCCCCAGCTGCATGTCTCGAGCATTCTCTTGACCATGTACGACGGTCGCACCAACCTCGCGCAGCAGGTTGCCTCCGAGGTCCGCGAGCATTTCCCCGAGCAGACCCTGAAGACGACGGTGCCCCGCTCGGTACGCATCTCCGAGGCGCCCAGCCATGGGCAGACGGTCATCACGTACGATCCGAGCTCGACCGGTGCGCTCGCCTATCTCGAAGCCGCTCGGGAGGTTGCTGACCGTGGACGCCCCGCACCGGTTCAACCCCTTGACGGCGCATCTCGCGACGTCTCCCGGCAGAACTACCTCGCAGAACGATGGGCAGTGCTGCCTAGCTACCAGGAGGATGCACGATGAGTGAGAAGCGCCGTGGGCTCGGTCGTGGTCTTGGAGCCTTGATTCCGACGAGCCCAGAGCGTGAGCGCCCCGTCGATGTGTTCTTCCCGTCCGCGCCGCAGGCTGCTGCGTCGGTCGAGCAGAACACCAACCCTGAGGGCGGGGGAGTGGGGGCATCGAGCCTCAGCACCTCGGCCGTCCTCACCGTCGAACGAGAGTCCTCTGATTCGCCGGTCGGCTTGGTCGGCCTCGCCGATTCCGCCACCGAGCTTGAGTCGACGTCTCGTCCGCTGATCCCCACGGAGCCTCCGATCGAGAAGGGGCGCGCGCGCCCAGGCGATGTTTCACGTGAAACATCGGCGGCGCTTGGTCAGTCGGACGGCGCGCCGACGTCGAACGACGATCTGGTCCCGGTTCCCGGGGCGACGTTCGCTGAGCTCCCCGTGGGGCTGATTCGAGCAAACTCCCGCCAGCCGCGCACGGTCTTCGACGAGGGCGAGCTCGACGAGCTGGTCGGGTCGATCAAGGAGATCGGTGTTCTCCAGCCCATCGTCGTCCGACGAGACCCGGAGAACGAGGGCGCCTACGAGCTCATCATGGGTGAGCGCCGTTGGCGGGCGACGCAGGCAGCGGGCTTGGATGTCATCCCGGCGATCATCCGCGAGACCGAGGACGCGGATCTCCTCCGCGATGCTCTCCTCGAGAACCTTCATCGCAGCGCACTGAACCCGCTCGAGGAGGCTGCCGCCTACCGACAGCTTCTCGACGATTTCGGGTGCACGCACGAGGAGCTCGGTACCCGGATCTCGCGCAGCCGTTCGCAGATCTCGAACATGTTGCGCTTGCTGCGGCTGCCTCCGCTCGTACAACGTCGGGTGGCGGCGGGCGTGCTCTCGGCCGGACACGCGCGCGCTCTGCTGGGCCTGACCGACGGTGCGGAGATCGAACGACTCGCCCAGAGGATCGTCTCGGAGGGTCTCTCGGTGCGGGCCACGGAGGAGATCGTCGCCCTCGGGGGGCTCGATGCGAAGAAGCCGGTGGAACGCGCACCACGCCCCGGGCAGCGCATCGCGGCGATCGACGACCTCGCGGTCCGCCTGTCCGACCGGTTCGAGACTCGCGTCAAGGTGGATCTCGGCAAGAACAAGGGCCGCCTGACAGTCGAGTTCGCCTCGGTCGAGGATCTCAACAGGATCCTTGATCTCATGGCCCCGGAGGACCCGGGCCTGCTGCGTCAGTAGGGCGGTCCGCGCACCTGGCTGCGGCCCCATGTTTCACGTGAAACTCGAAGCCCCGGTGAGTAGATGCTCACCGGGGCTTCGTGTCGTCCTGTCGGGGAACGCTCAGGCGGTCGCTGCCCGCGCGGGCGAGCCGACGCTCTGCGAGACGATCTGACGGTAGAGGTCGCCGAGGTCGAGGCCCGCAGCCTGCGCAGCCTGAGGGAAGAGCGACGTCTCCGTCATGCCCGGGGCGACATTCACCTCGAGGAAGTGTGGGACGCCCTCGGAGTCGACGATCAGGTCTGACCGGGAGAGGCCGCGAAGCCCCAGAGCCACGTGAGCGTCGACGGCGGTCTGAGCGACACGTGCCGCGACTGCCGAGGTGAGACGCGCGGGCGTGAAATAGCTGGTCCGGCCGGGGTTGTACCGGGCGTCGTAGTCGTACGGCCCATCGGTCTCGATCTCGACTGCCGGGAGAGCGCGCGGCCCGTCGGTACCGTCCACCACGCTGACGGCCACCTCGACGCCCTGGACGGCCTTCTCGATGAGCGCGAGGTCGCCGTAGGAGAAGCAGTCGACCATCGCCCGGGGAAGATCCTCAGCACGCGTCACGAGCGTCACGCCCAGAGCCGAGCCTCCCTGGTTGGGCTTGACCACGAGCGGCAGTCCCAGCCGGCCGACGACCGCGTCGAGCACCGGCTGTGCGCCGAGCTCCCGGAACAGGCTCTGGGGGAGGGTCACGTAGTCGGGAGTGTCGATCCCGGCGGCCAGCACGACGTTCTTGGCGATCGCCTTGTTCCATGCGCCGCGGGACGCCCTGGGGCCGGTTCCGACGTAGTCCAGGCCGAGGAGCTCGATCACGTCGCGCACAGATCCGTCCTCGCCGCTCGCGCCGTGCAGGAGCGGCCACACGACCTCGGGGCGCTCGGCCGCCAGCGTCGAGAGCAGCGAGGCGTCGACGTCGAGCACCGTCACGTCGAGCCCGGCCCCTCGGAGTGACTCCGCGACGCGTCGGCCGGAGCGGAGCGACACGTCACGCTCGTGCGAGAGTCCTCCGGCGAGGATGACGACGCGCTGTACCTCGGGAAGGGATGAGTCGGCAACGCTCCCGGCCGTCGTGGCGGCGTCGGGCTCGACGACGTCCTCCGCAAGGATGGCGTTCTCCGCAGCAGTGCCCACGGTCTTGGTCCTCTCGACGTTCTGCAGGGTGCTCGTGTGTGCGAGGGTGGTGCTCACGCGAGGTTGGGGCCGGGGTTCTCGACATCGGTCAGGTCCGAGTCCGGAGCGCCTGACGTACCGAAGATCTCGACGAGGTCCCTCTCCGCGGACACGACGCCGGCAAACCGGCGGACTCCCTCACGGATGCGCTCGGGCGTCGGGAAGCAGTAGGACAACCGCACGTGGTCCGCCCCGGACCCGTCTGCGTAGAACGCTGTCCCGGGGACGTAGGCGACGCGCGCCGTGACAGCACGGGGCAGCATGGATCGTGCGTCGAGGCCGTCGGGAAGCTTGACCCACGTGTAGAAGCCGCCGTCGGGAACGGTCCACGACGCCGAAGGCAGGTGCTCCGAGAGGGCACCGATCATGGCGTCGCGCCGCTCGCGGTACAGCTCCCGGAACTGCTTGATCTGTCCCTGCCAGTCGCACGTCTCGAGGTACGTAGCGATCGCGAGCTGCGAGGCGTTCGACGGGCAGAGGATGGCCGACTCGCTCGCCAGGACGAGCTTCTCGCGGACCGCGTGCGGGGCCACGACCCAGCCGACCCGATAGCCGGGGGCGAAGGTCTTCGAGAAGGACCCGAGGTAGAGCACGCCCTCGTCGTCGAGCGAGCGTAGAGCCGGCAGGGGATCGCCGTCGAACCCCAACAACCCGTACGGGTTGTCCTCGATGACGAGCACGCCGAAACGCTGCGCGATCTCGAGGATCCGGGGCCGGCGCTCGAGCGACATGGTGACGCCCGCCGGGTTGTGGAAGTTGGGGACCGTGTAGAGCAGCTTGACGCGACGCCCCTCGGCAGCGAGCCGCGTCAAGGTCTCCTCGAGCGCCTCGGGGACCAGCCCGTGCTCGTCGAGCGGGACATGGACGATGTCCGCCTGGTAGGACCGGAACACGCCGAGCGCGCCGACATAGCTGGGGGCCTCGGCCACGACGACATCGCCCGGGTCGATGAAGATGCGCGTCACCAGGTCGAGGGCCTGCTGGGAGCCCGTGGTCACGACCACGTCGTCGGGATGGCAGTCGATGCCCTCGAGGCGCACGATGTCGATGATGCGCTCACGGAGCTCTTCTGCGCCCTGACCCGAGCCGTACTGGAGAGCGGTGGTGCCGCGGGTCGCGACGAGTCGCTGCATGGCGTCCGCGATGGTGTCGAGGGGAAGGCCTTCGAGGTAGGGCATCCCGCCGGCGAGCGAGACGACCTCGGGGCGATTCGCGACCGCGAACAGGGCGCGAATCTCCGACGCTCGCATGCCGTGGGCGCGCTCGGCGTAGGCGCCGAACCACGGGTCGAGGCGGGTGCCCCCGGAGGGAGCGGGCTGAGCGGGGTGCGTCGGTGTCGTGCTCACGATCCCCAGTCTCGCACGACGTATCGGGGGGAACCGTGAAGGGTCGCTCCCCGGACACCGTCGCCCGGTCGAAGGACGCAACGCCCAGGACCCGTCACGTCCAGGAGCAGCAGCCGTGCTGGGTCTGCGGACGACGAAGGGGTGGGCCGATCGCGAGGACCGGTCCACCCCTTCGAGGTGCGCTCCGCGGAAGGTGGAGCGAGGCGTGTCAGGAGAGCAGCGCGTCGATCTCCTCGGCGAGGATGCGCTTGGGGCGCCCGCCGACGATCGACTTCACGAGCTCTCCGCCCGAGTAGAAGTTGAGCGTCGGGATCGAGACCACGCCGTACGCGGCCGTGATCGCGGGGTTCTCGTCGGAGTCGAGCTTGGCGATCTTGACCTTGCCCGCGTACTCGCCCGCGAGCTCCTCGAGGATCGGGGCGATCTGCAGGCACGGTCCGCACCACGTCGCCCAGAAGTCCACGATGACGGGAACGTCCGACTCGAGGACCTCGGCCTTGAACGTGTCGTCGGTGACCTTGACGGTGTTGCTCATCGGATCTCCTCCAGTGCCTGCGGCAGCTCGTCGGGGTTGGGGACGTCGGGGGTGCCGGCGATCTCGGGGAGACCAGCGGCGTCCTCGAAGGCGTCGGCGATCTCGGTGAGGTAGCGCTGGGCGTCGAGAGCAGCGGAGCAGCCCGAGCCGGCCGCGGTGATGGCCTGGCGGTAGGTGTGGTCGACCGCGTCACCGCACGCGAACACGCCCTCGATGTTGGTCAGCGTCGTGCGGCCCTGGACCTGGATGTAGCCCTCGTCGTCCAGGTCGATCTGGTCCTTGACGAGCTCGGTGCGCGGGTCGTGACCGATCGCGACGAACAGGCCGGTCGCGTCGAGCGAGCGCTCCTGACCCGTGACCGTGTCGCGCAGCGTCAGCGACTCGACCTTGTTCTCTCCGTGGATAGCGACGATCTCGCTGTTCCAGGCGAACTCGATCTTGGGGTCGGCCTTGGCACGGTCGGCCATGATCTTGGACGCACGCAGCTCGTCGCGGCGGTGGACCATGGTGACCTTGGACGCGAAGCGGGTGAGGAAGGTCGCTTCCTCGACCGCGGAGTCTCCACCGCCGACGACCACGATGTGCTGGTCGCGGAAGAAGAAGCCGTCGCACGTCGCACACCAGGACACACCACGCCCGGACAGGCGCTTCTCGTCGTCCAGGCCCAGCTCACGGTACGCAGAGCCGGTCGCGAGGATCACGGCGCGCGCCGTATAGGTCTCGCCGTTGCCCGTGACCACGGTCTTGACCGGGCCGTCCAGCCGCAGCTCGATCGCGTCGTCCCACTCGACCTGCGCGCCGAACTTCTCGGCCTGCTTCTGCAGGTTCTCCATGAGCTCGGGACCCATGATCCCGTCGGGGAACCCGGGGAAGTTCTCGACCTCGGTCGTGTTCATCAGCGCGCCACCGGCCGTGATCGAACCGGCCAGGACGAGGGGCTCAAGACCCGCGCGCGCGGCATACACGGCGGCCGTGTACCCGGCAGGGCCCGAACCCACGATGATGACGTTCCGCGGCGCGGTCGTGGGGCTGTTCTCCGTCACGTGTACTCCTCAGTGGTGGGTGGTGCACCGGGTCCAACGCCGAGCGGCGCCCTTCTGTTCCGAAGGCACCGGTTCCGCTGGTCTGCAGTCCTCGTCCTCGCCGACGCGGGGAGCACCGCAGGGTGGTCAGCGCTGGTCGGTGCCGTTCAGTAGACGGTGATCTCGTTGAGCTCGACGCGGTAGGCGCCGTCGGGAGCCTGCGGCAGCTCGGTGATCATCAGGACGAACATCGTCCCCTCGGTGGCGGGATCCAGCGTGAGCTCGACGGTCTCCGAGAACGTGCCCGAGGCGAGGATCTCGCCCCCGTCGGGCTCGGCGGGGGTCACGGCGCGGACCTCGACGTGTCCGCCCGTGTTGTTCGTGCTCAAGACGATCCGCTGGACGGTCTCCGGCTCCCGGAACGAGATGGTGTAACCGGTACGGGACTTGAGTCCGCCGAAGCCCTCGTCCTTGTAGGAGTAGGTGAACCAGAAGGTCGACGGGTCACCGTCGATCGCGAAGGGCACGGCGTCGGGCTTCTCCCCGACGTCGCCGGGATCGGCGACGTCCGGGTCGAGCAGTCCGCCGCTCGCGATCGTGAGGGGATCGGTGTTGACGGGCAGGTCCTCGTCGGTCCCGCCCTCCGACGGGCCGGAGTCCGCCGGCGCCTGGGCGTCGTTGTCGTCGTTGGGCGAGGATGCACCACCGAAGCCGCTGAGCCCGAACTTGACGCCCCACACGACCGCGACGATCACGAGGAGCAGCACGATCGGCATGATGATCCAGGTGCTCTTGGACCCGGTCTTCTTGGCGGGGGTGGTGGCGAAGGGGCCCGACGGCGGACCAGCGGCGGCCTGCGCGGCAGAAGGCTGAGAAGCCGCAGCCGGGGGTGGCGGCACGCTGACGGTGGGTTGCGCTGCGGAGACCGGGTGCGGCACGGCGGGGGCGGGCTGCGTCGGGTAGCCACCGGTGGGAGGGGCCGGGACCGCGGCGTAGGCCGCAGGAGCGGGGGAGTCGGCGTAGGTGGGGGCCGGGTAGCTGGCGCCGTCGGGCAGCGTCGATGCGCCGCTCAGAGGCACCCGGTGGATCCGTCCGGTCGTCGGACGATGGAACGGGACCGCCGGCGGCGGGGTGCCTGGCGGGGTCGAGAGCGGGACGTCGAACGCGCTGCGGATCGACTGGCGGTTCACGCCGTTGGTGGGCTGCGGCGCGGGTCGCTGGACGAAGGTCGGGATCGCGGCGACCACGGAGAGGGTGCCCCAGGGCTCGAGGGCCGAGACCACCTGGGCGGGCGTTGCGGGAGCCGTGCTCTCGACGTCGCCGTCGGACGAGGCGTCGGCACCCGACCCGGCAGGACGTGCTGCGGCGTCCGCGAAGACCTGAGCGCAGAGCTCGGACAGGTCGGCAGGGGCCCCGGGGACGACGGCCGAGAGCGGGAGGATGCCCGAGGCGTCCCGCTGGGCCGGGAGGGGGTGGACGGAGTCGGAGCTGATCCAGGGGACGTCGAGGCTGGGCCCGGCCCAGCGCGCGGTCATGGCGTAGTAGAGGAGCGCGACGAGCCCGACGGCGTCGAGGTGCGAGGTGGCCTCGGCGTCGTGCTGGTCCTGCCCGCTGATCCCGGCGTCGAGGCCGAGGCCCGTGACGAGGACCTTGTTGCCGTCGACGCGGACGGCCTCGGGGCGCAGCGCGAGGTGGTGGACGCCTCGGCGTCGTGCGACCTCGAGCGCGGCTGCCGCCTCGCCGACGATCACCCGGGCCTGCTGGGCGTCGACGATCCCGCCGGCGACGACCTCGGACAGGGTGATGCCCGCGAAGGGTTCGGTGATGACGTAGGCGACGCCGTCGTCGGTCCCCACGTCGAGGACGCGCGTCAGGCGGGGGTCGGCGACGAGTGCGGCGCGTCGGGCCGAGTCGATCGCCTCGGTGACGTGCTCCCCGGTGACGAGCGAGACTCGCACGGTGCGGTTGAGCACCGAGTCGTGCGCGGACCAGGCGGTGACGTCGACCAGGTCGCTCGCCAGTCGTTCGGCCAGCAGGTATCGCCCTACCAGCGTCGTGCCGGGTCCTGCTGCGGTCACCTGCCCACCTCGAACTTCCTTGCCGTTGACATCTTCCCCCCACATGGTACGGGCGCCTTCTATCTCGTGGCCGGACGTCGTCGCCCGAGCTTGCGGAGCAGCGGGTCGGCGAGCTGGTCGAGCTCACGGACCCGCATTGCCTTGAGACCGCCGATGTACACGACGGTCATGACGATCCCGACAACTGCCGTGACGACCGCGGCACGGAGCCACGACAGTCCGTACAGGTCGCCGAAGAGCTGAAGTACACCCCATCCGACCGCAGCGCTGGCTCCCGCGGCGAGGATGGTCTTGACGTGCATCCGCACGATCCGGAACGCGTCCAGCCCGTGCAGCTTGCGCCGCAGGCCCGCGGTCCGCAGGAGGACGACGATCATGTTGGACAGCGACATCGCGGCACCGACACCGACGACCCACCACACCGGGTCGAGCGTGCGGGTCGCGAGCCACGCGATGCCCACGAGCGCGACGGTCGCGGGGACCTGGATCATGAACACGGTCTTGCCGTCCTCGTAGGCGAAGTAGACCCACTTCATGAGGACCATGCCCCCGAGCGGCACCAGGCCGAACGCCATGGCGACCAGGATCTGGCTGACGGCGACGGCCCCGCTCGGCGAGACGTTGATGAGCAGGAGCTTGGTGAGGGGCAGCGCGAGGATCGCGAAGACCGCGGTCGCGAAGACCGTGAACACCCCCACGGTCCGCACGCCGCGGGACAGGTCGTGCCGGACGCGAGCGAAGTCGCCGGCCCCCGCGGCGGCGCTCATCCCGGTGAACAGCGCCGTGGCGATCGACACCGTGACGAGCGAGTGCGGCAGCAGGTAGATCATGAGCGCCTGGGTGTAGGCGGCGTTGCCCGCGACGGAGAAGGCTTCGGGAGCGCCGGTCACGACCCCCGTGACCATCCCGAGCGCGGCCGGGTCGGAGGCGTAGTCGCCGAACGTCTGCCGCAGCGCGGCGGCAGGGGCGCTCGAGGCGAACTGTGTCGTGAACAGGACACCGATCTGTTCGAGGATCACCGCGCCGAACGTCCAGATCGCGACCTGCCCCGCAGAGCGCAGCCCGATCCCGTGCAGGCCCAGGCGGAAGTGCCAGCGGAAGCCGGAGCGCCACAGGGGCAGGATCAGGATCAGGGCCTGGGACGCGACCCCGAGGGTCGCCGTCCCGGCGAGGAGCGCGATCTTTGCGCCGTCCCACGTGCCGAGGTCCTCGACCGCGCCCGTCGCGTACGGACCGTAGATCACGATGAACGCGAGGAAGCCGACGATCGACACGACGTTGTTGACCACGGGGGCCCACATGAACGGCCCGAACTGTCCGCGGGCGTTGAGCACCTGCCCGAGCAGCGTGTACAGCCCGTAGAAGAACAGCTGGGGGATGCACCAGAACGCGAAGGCCACGGCGAGCGAGAACTGCGCCGACCCCCACCCGTCGGTGTACAGCGACACGATGATCGTGGACGCCGAGGTCAGGAGCAGGCTGAGCCCCAGGAGCAGGACCCCGGACAGCGTCAGCAGCTTGTCGAGGCGTTCCTGCGGGTTCTTGGAACGGAACGCGCGGATGATCTGGGGGACGAGGACCGCGTTGAGGACACCGCCCGCGAGGATCGCGAAGAGCACGTTGGGGATCTTGTTCGCGACGTCGAACGCGTCCGCGGCGAGGCCCGTGGTCCCGATCGCGGTGATGAGCAGGACGTTGCGGACGAGCCCCAGGATGCGGGAGACCGCGGTACCGGAGGCCATGAGCATCGAGCTGCGGCCGAGTCCGCCCTTGGTGCCGGTCACGGTCGTCGTCCCTGCCTCGGTGTCCTGGGTGCCGTCCGGCGCGGGCGGCGTCGTCTCGTCGGCGGCGCGCGCCGCGCCGTCGGGCACGGGGCGGGGCCCGCGCGGGGTGCCGCTCGGGCGGGCGTGCTTCACTCGTCGCCCCCTGCCGAGGTGCCCGACGGCGGCGCCGAGGCCTGCGTGGTCGGGACACCGGACGCGGGGGTCATCTCCGCGACACGGCGCGGGGAGCGCCCGCGCCGGATCGTCCGCCAGAGCCCGCCGATCATGAGCAGCGCGACCAGTCCCGCGAACACCGCGGTACCGACCGTCTCCCAGTCGGCGCGGACCCTGACCGAGAAGTCGGAGGACGGGGCGACGACGGTCCCGGACGGGACGGCGAGGATCTCGACCTCGACGCGGACGTTGCCGCTGCCGTACGCCCGGACCGGCACCTTGAAGTCCACCTCGGTGCCCGGCGGGATGGGGCCGACCGGGAACGAGACGACCTTGAGTCGCGCGTTGTCGGGCCGGAGCGCGACCTGGACCGTGACCTCCTGGTCGAGCGTGTTCCGCACCCGCACCGGGATGTTGCCGGACGTGTTGATGAGCAGGACGCCCGACCCCCGACGGACCACGGCGACCGAGGAACGGAGGCGGTCCGCGTCGGCGATCGCGGCCTGCACCGCGGTTGTCCGCTCGGTGGGTTCCGTTCGGTACGCCACGGCCGTGGGCACGACGAGCGCGGGCTCTGCCTCCTGCGTGATCGCGGTGGGGTCGGTGGCGATCGTGGAGAAGGTCGAGACCTCGGAGCGGGCCCGTTGGAGCGCCGACATCTCGGAGGCCGGCAGGACGCCCTCGCCCCCGTCCGTCTCGGGGAGGGCGTTGCGCTCGACGTCGGGCACCTGCGCGGTCAGCAGGTCGTCGACGGGGGCGAGCGTGACCCAGGAGGTGGCCTCGAGCGCGTCGAGCACGGCGTCGAACGCGGCCGGGTCCGGGTCGAACCCTCGGGAGAGGGCGATCAGGAGGTTTCGTCGGTCCGCTGGGCGTTCCGAGGCGATCACCGCGGTCTCCGCGAGGAGTCGTTGCGTGGCGTCCGCCGTCGAACCTGCCCCCGAGGTCTGGGCCCCGGCCGAGAAGGCCTCGGTGAGCGCGGAGTCCGAGACCAGGGCGGTCGCGGGACCTGCGTCCGTCTCGACCGTGGCCAGACCCGTCGGTGTGTAGCTCACGGAGTCCACGGGGGTCAGCCCGTCGCCCCGGACCACCACAAGAGGGGAGCCGGCCTGGACGCTCGTGCGCACCGTGGCCCGGCCGGGGACCTCGTCGCCGGGGAGCGTGAGGTCGGTGCGCCAGGCGGGATCCGTCGTCGCGCCCCCCGGAAGGGGGACGGTCGGCGCGGGAAGCGCCGCCCCGACCTGCGCATAGGCAGCAGGGTCCGGGTCGTAGGGGCGGAGCGCGAAGATCGACCGGTCGGTGGACGCCTCGTCGAACGCGGAGACCCATGCTGCGGTCGAGCTCTCGGCCGAGGTCCGCGCGGCGGCGACCAGGGCCGGGTCGACGGCCCAGGCGACCTCGGGGCGACCCGCGGTCGCAGACAGGAGGTGCCCCAGGCGCTGGTCTGCACCCAGAGCGTCGTCCACGGCCGCGACGCTGACGCTCGTCTGCTCCTGGCCCTCGGTGTCCGGAGCGGTGACGAGGTCCAGCGCGGGGCCCGTCACGGGGGCGAGGATGCTCAGCCCGACGGGCGACGGCGCCGCGGAGTCCTCCCACAGGAGGAAGGTGCGGAGCACGTCGAGCCGCGCGGACCCGTCCGTGACGGTGACCGAGAGGGGACGGGGACCCCACGTCGATCCCGGTTCGAGGTTGAAGTCGTCGGTGTCCAGGTCGAACGTGACCGTCGCGTCCTGGCCAGGGGCGATCGGTTCGAGGTTCTCGGTCGCCATGGCCTCGGCGGACCGCTTCGAGGTGGGCTCGTCGGCCCAGGCGGCCAGCGCGGACCGGGTGCCCAGGAGGCGCCAGTTCACGCCGAGCGTGGCCCGGGGGTCGGTGAGCGTCTCGTCGGTACCGTTGTGGATCCGCGCGACGACCGTGACGGTGCCGCCGGGGCCGACCGTGGTGGGCGTCATCGAGACGAGCGTGGTCGAGACGGTTCCCGGTTCGTCGACGACCGCGGGAGCGGCGCCGCCCGTCCCGACGACGGTGGAGGCCGCAGCCTCACGTGCGCCTCCGGGGGAGGACGGCACGACGACGAGCGCGAGCGCCAGCGCTGCGGTCAGGAGGCCACCGACGAGGTTCCGGGTCACGGCCCGGGGACCAGGAGCCCTGGCGCCGGTGCGAGGGTCGGCAGAGGACGGCCGAGTCCGCGGGGCGGCCGAGGGCGCGGTGGAGTCTGCGGGGCGGCGGCTCGATGCACGGGCTGAGCCGACGGGGAAGTGGAAGGTCATGAGTGGTCGGTCGGGTTCCGGGGGTCGTCGGGTGCCGGCCGGCTGGTACGGACGACGGTGCGAGTCACGGTACCCCGGAAGCGGGCCGTCGTGCGCCGACCTCGGAGGACATCGTGCGCGACGGCCGCGAGGCGCCGCTCGTTCGGGTACGACAACCGCTCGGGGAGGTCCTCGAACGGGATCCAGGCGACGTCCTCGGCCTCGCCGTCGGGATCGCCCTCGACCGTGAGGTGCCCGCCCGTGGCCTTGAGCAGGAAGTGGTGGACGACCTTGTGGACGCGCCGGTCCTCGCCCGTGAACCAGTAGTCGATGATCCCGAGCGGCACCTGGATCGCGCCCGTGATCCCCGTCTCCTCGGCGATCTCTCGGACGGCGGCCTCCTCGGGGGTCTCGTCGCCCTCGAGGTGCCCCTTGGGCAGGCACCACTCGAGCCGTCCGCCGCGGTTGCGGCGGGCGATGACCGCGGCGCGGAACAGGCCGTCGAACGTGTCGACGACGAGCCCACCTGCGGAGATCTCCTCGACGACGGGGAGCGGGGCCGCCGGGGCGGGCGCCGGGGTCGTGGCGCGCGCGGCTTCCGGATCGATCCGCAACGCATGCCCACCGGGCGGTGCTGGGACACCGCGGTGGTCCGGAGAGTGCGCTGGTGTGGACATGACCCAACTTTACCGAGTGTGGAGTCAGCGCCTGATCTGGCACGCTTGGATGTCGTGCCGACTCCTTCCCAGAACTCCCCCGTCCCCGAGCCTTCCGCGCAGCCCGCGGAGGGTTCTCGTGGGGTGCCGACCACGCCCGAACAGCTCGAGCTCCTCCGGCGCGCCCTGGCGGTGCTGACCGAGATGGCGCCCGCGGCGGTCGAGCTCGGGGAGCTGTTCCACGCCGCCGGCCACGAGCTGGCCCTCGTCGGCGGCCCGGTCCGCGACGCGTTCCTCGGACGAGCCAGCAACGACCTCGACTTCGCGACCTCGGCGGACCCCGACCAGACCCAGGTGCTCCTCGCGGCGTGGGGCGACGCGCACTGGGACATCGGCAAGGAGTTCGGCACGATCGGCGCCAAGCGGTTCGGTCCCAAGGGGAGCCCGCGGGGAGCCGGCGACCTGGTGGTCGAGGTGACGACCTACCGCACCGACGAGTACGACCCTGCGTCGCGCAAGCCGCTCGTCGCGTTCGGGGACACGCTCGTCGGCGACCTGTCGCGGCGTGACTTCACGGTCAACGCGATGGCGGTCCGCGTCCCGGAGATGCTGTTCGTCGACCCCCACGACGGGCTCGCGGACCTGGCGCTGGGCGTCCTGCGCACCCCGATCGCCCCCGAGCGCTCGTTCGACGACGACCCGCTGCGCATGATGCGGGCTGCACGCTTCGCCGCACAGCTGGGGTTCGAGGTCGAGCCCGCGACCCGCGCGGCGATCGTCGACATGGCCTCGCGCATCGAGATCGTCTCCGCGGAGCGCGTGCGCGACGAGCTGACCAAGCTGCTGCTGTCGGACGCGCCGCGCAAGGGCCTCGAGGTGCTCGTCGAGACCGGGCTCGCGGACCACGTCCTGCCCGAGCTCCCGGCGCTGCGCCTCGAGATCGACGAGCACCACCGGCACAAGGACGTCTACCAGCACTCGTTGACCGTCCTGGAGCAGGCGATCGCGCAGGAGACGGGGCCCGACGGCGCGGTGCCGGCCCCGGACCTCGTCCTGCGTCTCGCGTCGCTCCTGCACGACATCGGCAAGCCCGCCACGCGGCGCTTCGAGTCCGGGGGCGGGGTCAGCTTCCACCACCACGAGGTCGTCGGGGCCAAGCTGACCGCCAAGCGGCTCAAGGCGCTGCGCTTCGACAAGGACACGGTCAAGGACGTCTCGCGGCTCGTCGAGCTGCACCTGCGCTTCCACGGGTACGGCGAGGGCGAGTGGACCGACTCCGCGGTGCGCCGCTACGTCACGGACGCCGGACCGTTGCTCGAGCGGCTCCACCGCCTGACCCGGGCCGACTCGACCACGCGCAACAAGCGCAAGGCGCAGCGCCTCTCCGACGCGTACACCGACCTCGAGCAGCGCATCGAACGGCTGCGGGGCGAGGAGGAGCTGGCGTCGATCCGACCCGACCTCGACGGGCAGCAGATCATGGCGACCCTGGGGATCGCGCCCGGGCCCGAGGTGGGGCAGGCCTACAAGTTCCTGCTCGAGCTGCGGCTGGACCGCGGACCCCTCGACGAGGAGACCGCCCGCCAGGAGCTGCTCGCCTGGTGGGCCGCACGCGAGCAGTGACCGTGAGCCCGGCCGCCGGCTGACGCTTGTCGAGGCGCGGGTCTGCGCCCGCCCGGTGGAGCGGTCGACCGACCCACGAAGGG
>NZ_JBHXBO010000098.1:0-15358 GCF_042726775.1 Oerskovia sp. NPDC060287 | reverse complement strand
CCGTCATCCTGTGGATGACGGGCCCCTCGGGGTTTCTCGCGTCGTCGGGCTGCTCTGCCTGCTCGAGCTGGTCCCGGCCGACCGGCGGGAGTCAGTTCAGCCCGGCAGCCCGCCAGGCAGGGCTGACGCGCACCACGTCCCCGACCACGGTCACGGCCGGCGCACGGACCCCGGCCGCGGCGGCCACGTCCGCGATGGTCTCGAGCGTCCCGACGGTCGAGCGCTGACGCGGGCCGTAGCCGTCCTCGACCACGGCGACCGGTGTCCGGGGCGAGCGTCCCGAGGCCACGAGAGCCGCAGCCGAGTCGCGCAGCCGCGAGACACCCATGAGGAGGATCACGGTGTGGTCGGCCGCGGCCGGGACCTTGCCGATGTCCTCGTGCCCGGTCAGCACCGTGAAGCCGCGCGACCAGCCACGGTGCGTGACCGGGATCCCCACCGCCGCAGGTACCGAGACCGCGCTCGTCACGCCAGGCACGACCTCGACCGGGATGCCGTGCTCCTCGCACGCGATGAGCTCCTCACCTCCGCGGCCGAATACGTACGGGTCGCCGCCCTTGAGTCGTACAACTCGTCGGCCGGCGAGCGCGTGCTCGACCAGCAGCGCGTTGATCTCCTCCTGCGGGACCGGGTGGAAGCCCGGGGTCTTGCCGACGTCGACGATCACGACGTCGTCGTCCAGGTCGTCGAGCAGCGAACGCGGCCCCAGGCGGTCGGTGACCACGACGTCGGCCTGGGCGAGCAGCCGCCGCCCGCGCGCCGTGATGAGCCCGGTGTCGCCGGGGCCACCACCCACGAGCGCGACCGTCCCGACGCCGTCCGTGCCCGGGCGGACCTGACGCAGGGGGAGCTCACCGGTCGCGAGCAGGGCGTCGATCGCGTCGCGGATCCGCTGGGCCCGTCGCGGGTCGCGCCCCGCGTTGACGGCGACGGTGATCTCCGTGGCGCGGGCATCCGACGCGACGGTCGCGGACGACGAAGCGGTCGCCGCAGTGCCGCCGACCGCAGTGTCTCCGACCGTGACCCGCGCGACCGCGGGCACCCAGGCGGTCCCGGCCTCGGCGTCGCCCGCGTTCACGCAGAAGACGCGCAGCGCCTCGGCCTCGGCAGCGACCTGGGCGTCGACCTCGGCCGAACCCGTCGCGGTGTGCACGAGCCACGCACCCTCGAGGTCGCCCGGGCGGAACGCGCGCGCGTCCCACGTGACCACGGGCCGGGGCGTGCCGGACCCGGCGAGGGGCCCCGCGCCGTCGGGCAGGTGAGTCGCGCCGTCGGGCGCGGGGAGGGCGACCAGCGCTGCCAGGTCCTCGCAGACCTCGGGGGCCACGACACGCACCTGCGCGCCCGCGCCCACGAGGGACCGCGTGCGGCGCGCGGCCACCGGCCCCCCGCCCACGACGACGACCGGACGGCCTGCGATCCGCAGACCGAGGGGGTAGAGCTCAGAGTTCATGCGCCCATCATCGCCCGAGAGCGGCCGAAGCCAGCTCACGCCGGCGCAGCCACCCCGGGCCCTTGCTCGTGGACGTCTCGGGAGCCAGGCCGCGGCGACGCAGCATGGTCTTCTCGACCGGAGCGAAGAAGAGCAGCTCGATGACCATGCCGACCACGAGGATCAGCAGGATCGCGGTGAAGACGAGCGCCATGTCGGACAGCTCGCGGCCCTGCTGGAGGAAGGCCCCCAGCCCGAACCCGATCCCGCCGCCGACCGCGATGATCTCCGCGGCCATGAGCGAGCGCCACGAGAACGCCCAGCCCTGCTTGAGGCCCGCGAGATAGCCGGGGAACGCTGCGGGCAGGATCACGTCCTTGATCATCTGGAAGCGGCCCGCGCCCAGGACCTGGCCCACGCGCCGGTACAGCGGCGGCACCTGGTCCACGCCGGACACGATTCCGTTGATGATCGACGGGACCGCGCCCATGAGGATCACGAAGTACACCGTGGCGTCCGACAGCCCGAACCAGATGATGCCCGCGGGCACCCAGGCGACCGACGGCAGCACCTGCAGGCCCGTGATGATGGGCCCGAACGACACCCGCACCCAGCGCACGCGCGCCACGAGGATACCGAGCGGGGTACCGATCGCGACGGCTGCGAGGAAGCCCAGGACACCGCGCGAGAGGCTCGTGCCGAGCGCCTGCCAGAGCGTGCCGCTCGCGGCGGCCCGGGTCACGGCCTCCCAGACCTGGGTGGGGCCGGGCAGGTTGTAGATGGGCTGGACCTCGAGCCACACCAGCACCTGCCAGACCGCGAGCAGGATCGCGATCGCGAGCACGGGCGGGTACACGGCCTGGAAGACCTTGGACCACCGGCTCGCGCTGGGCGCGACGCTCGTCTGGAGGGCGTCGAGGCCCGCCTCGATGTCGCCCACGTCCTTGGCGTGCCCGACGACGGCGCTCACCTCGCGGGGTGTGCTCACCTCGTCGGCGGGCCGGGTGGTGGGA
This sequence comes from Oerskovia sp. NPDC060287, assembly GCF_042726775.1. Lineage (NCBI taxonomy): Bacteria > Bacillati > Actinomycetota > Actinomycetes > Micrococcales > Cellulomonadaceae > Oerskovia > Oerskovia sp. NPDC060287. The sequence continues at coordinate 12,913 of NZ_JBHXBO010000098.1, read as the reverse complement.
CTCTCGGCCGGGCCGGAACCGGGACGGGCCTCGTCCCGCGGGGTCAGGGTCTCAGACGGCATGACGGCGGATCTCCTCACGGAGGTCGTTGGTGATCTCGGTCGCGAGGCGCGACGCGGCGGCGGCCTCGATGCTGCGTTGCTCGTTCGCGCCGTACACGTCGACGTCCCACTCGCGCACGATGCGTCCGGGGCGCGAGGACATGAGCAGCACGCGCTGCCCGAGCCGCACGGCCTCGCGGACGTTGTGCGTGATGAAGACGATGGTGCGCCCGGTCTGCTCCCAGACGCGCTCGAGCTCGTCGTGGAGCAGGTCGCGCGTGATGGCGTCGAGCGCGGCGAACGGCTCGTCCATGAGCAGGACGTCCCGCTCCTGGGCGAGCGAGCGAGCGAGCGCGACGCGCTGGCGCATGCCGCCCGAGAGCTCGTGGACGCGCTTGTCGCCCGATCCGTCGAGCCGTACGAGCGAGAGGAGCTCGGCGGCACGCTCACGCCGCTCGGCGCGCGGCACGCCGCGGAACTTCAGCGCGAGCTCGATGTTGCGGCTCGCGGTGAGCCAGGGGAACAGCGCGGACTCCTGGAACATCAGGGCCGCGCCGCCCCCGGCGACCTCCACGTCCCCCGTGGTCGGGCGCTCCAGACCCGCGACGATGTTGAGCAGCGTCGACTTGCCGCAGCCAGAGGCTCCGAGCAGGCAGACGAACTCGCCCTGCGCGATGTCCAGGTCGATCCCCTCGAGCACCGGGGCGCCCGTCGGGGAGAACCGCTTGGACACACCGCGCAGGCGGACGCCGGTCGTGGGGCCGGCACCCTCGTCGAGGGTGATACCGGCAGGGGAGCCCGTGCGGGCGGGGGACGTGGTGGTCATGGTGCTACTCCTTGCCGAGACCGGCGGCGGAGACGGTCGGCTGACCGGCCTCCGTCAGCACCTTGTTGAGGAGGCTCAGGTCGTAGATGCCGTTCAGGTCCGCCTCGGTGGTGGTCCCGGCGGTCACGCCGTCCTCGAGCAGGGTGTTGAGCGTGCCCGCGAGCGGGTCCGTGGTGAAGGTGATGTTGGTGAAGGCGCGGTCCAGGACCGCGTCCGACAGCGGCTTGCCGGCGATCTTCTCGATCTCGCCGTTGACGAGCGTCTTGGCCTCGTCGGGGTTGGCGTCGAGCCAGTCGATCGCCGCGACCTCGCCGCGCAGGAGCGCCTCGACCGTCTCCGGGTGCTCCTCGAGGAAGTCGGTGCGGACGATCAGGTGCGTGGTGAGGAACTGGCCGTCGTCCCACAGGTCCTTCTCGTCGACCAGGACGTGCGCTCCGGCGTCGAGCACGAGGCGCGAGGCCCAGGGCTCGGGCAGCCAGCCGCCGTCGAGCTCGCCGTTCTGGAACAGCGTGAGGGTCTGGGCGTTCTCGGTCGGGGTGACCGCGACGTCCCCGCCGCCCTGGATGTCGTTCTCCAGGCCGTTCTCGGTGAGCCAGGCACGCAGCGCGACGTCCTGGGTCCCGCCGAGCTGGGGCGAGGCGATCTTGGTGCCCTCGAGGTCGGCGGCCGTGTCGATCCCCTCGCGCACGACGAGCTGCGCACCGCCCGACGTCGAGCCCGCGATGATGCGCACGGCCTCGCCGTTCGACTTCACGAAGTTGTTGATCGCGGGGTTGGGGCCGATGAACGTGGCGTCGATGGCGCCCGCGTTGAGGGCTTCGATCGCGGCGGGACCGGCGTTGAAGACCTGGGTCGTCAGCTTGGTGTCGCCCAGGGCCTCCTCGAACTGGCCGCCCGCGACCCCGACGAGCGCGGGGGCGTGCGTGACGTTCGCGAAGTAGCCGAGGCGCAGCTCGTCGGCCGGGCCGGACGACGCGGCGGGGGCGTCGGCGGCGTCGGACGTGCCCGTGGAGCAGGCGGCGAGCAGGAGCAGCGGCGCGACGGCGAGCGCTGCGACCGCGGACCGGGTCCGGGCGAAGCGGTGTCGTGGCGTGGCGGCCCGGGAGGCGCGGGTCGGGCGGGACGAGGTGTTCATGGAAGATCCTTCTGGATGGTCGGAGGGTGCCTGGTGGTGGACGTGTCGAGTCCCGGCAGCGCCGATCCATGCAGTACGCGATCCGAGGGCCCGGTGGTCCGGGCCCCTACCTGCGGTGGTCGGGTGACCTCAGATCGCGTACTGCACGGGGCGCTGCGAAGGACATCGCACGGCCGCCAGAGCGTCTCCGACCATTCCTGCTGCGAGGGTGCCGCCGTCCTGACCGTCGATCAGGAGGAAAGCACCGGTGCGACGCGAGGTGATGTACTCCTCGGCCGCGACGGGGGAGGCGAGGCGCAGCGTGACGCGCCCGATGTCGTTGAGCTCGAGCGCTTCCGCGGGCTCGAGCTCGGCCGTGTCGAGGTCCAGGCGCCCGACGACGTCGCGCACCACGGCCTGCACGGTGCGGGTCGTGTGCTTGAGCAGGACGCGGGTGCCGGGGCGCAGCGTCTTGTCGCTGAGCCACGCGACGGTGCCCTCGACGTCCTGCGTGACCTGGGGTGCGTCGACCGCGGCGGCGATGAGGTCGCCGCGGGCGATGTCGATCTCGTCCGTGAGGCGGATCGTGACGGACTGGGGGGCGAAGGCCTCGGCGAGAGTGCCGTCGGCCGTGTCGATGCCCTCGACCGTGCTCCTCCTCCCGCTGGGCAGGACCACGATCTCGTCGCCCACGCGGACGACGCCCGAGGCGATCTGCCCGGCGTACCCGCGGTAGTCGCGGAAACGCTCTTCGAGGGCAGCGCCCTGGGGGCGCAGGACCACCTGGACGGGGAAGCGGAACGCCTCGGTGTCCGGGGTCTCTGCGGCAGGGAGCTCCTCGAGCAGGTCGAGCAGGCTCGGTCCGTCGTACCAGGGGGTCTTGCCGCCCGGGCCGCCCGAGCGGTCGACGACGTTGACGCCCTCGAGCGCCGAGACGGGCAGCGTGAGGATGTGGGGGACGCCGAGCGAGGCCGCGGCCTCGCGGATCTGGTCGGCGAGCTCCTCGTAGCGCTCCTGGCTGTAGTCGACGAGGTCGATCTTGTTGACGGCCACGATCACGTGCGGGACGCGCAGGAGGCTCGCGACCGCGAGGTGGCGGCGCGTCTGCTCGAGCAGGCCCTTGCGGGCGTCGATGAGCAGCACGACGACGTCGGCGGTCGAGGCCCCCGTGACGGTGTTGCGCGTGTACTGCACGTGCCCGGGGCAGTCGGCCAGGATGAACGAGCGCCTGGCGGTCGCGAAGTAGCGGTAGGCGACGTCGATCGTGATGCCCTGCTCGCGCTCGGCGCGCAGGCCGTCGGTCAGCAGCGCGAGGTCGGCCGTCGCGAGACCGCGGTCGCGCGAGACGCGCTCGACGGCGTCGAGCTGGTCCGCGAGCACGGACTTGGAGTCGAACAGCAGGCGGCCGACGAGCGTCGACTTCCCGTCGTCGACGGATCCGGCGGTCGCGAGGCGCAGCAGGGTGCTCGTGGGGAGCACGGGCGAGTCCTCGGCGGGCTGCGGGTGCGTGGTGGTGGCGCTCACTAGAAGTACCCCTCCTTCTTGCGGTCTTCCATGGCGGCTTCGGAGATCCGGTCGTCGGCGCGCGTCGCGCCGCGCTCGGTGATGCGGGTCGCGGCGACCTCGGTGATGACGTCGTCGACCGTGTAGGAGTCGGACTCGACCGCGCCCGTGCAGGACATGTCGCCCACGGTCCGGTAGCGCACGGTCTCGGTGCGCACGTTCGCGGCCTCGGCGTCGTTGCGCGGCTGGGAGTAGGGACCGACGGCGAGCAGCATGCCGTCGCGCTCGAAGACCTCGCGCTCGTGCGCGTAGTACAGGCTCGGCAGGTCGATCTTCTCGGCGGCGATGTAGCGCCAGATGTCGAGCTCGGTCCAGTTGCTCAGGGGGAACGCGCGGACGTGCTCGCCCGGGCGGTGGCGACCGTTGTACAGGTTCCACAGCTCGGGGCGCTGGTTGCGCGGGTCCCACTGCCCGAACTCGTCGCGCAGCGAGATGACGCGTTCCTTGGCGCGCGCCTTCTCCTCGTCGCGCCGGCCGCCGCCGAACACGGCGTCGAACTTGTGCCCCGTGATGGCGTCGAGCAGGGGCTGGGTCTGGAGCGGGTTGCGGGTGCCGTCGGCGCGCTCCAGGAGGCGGCCGTCGTCGAGGTAGTCCTGGACGCTCGCGACCTCGAGGCGGGCGCCGAGGCGGGCGACCGTGGCGTCGCGGTAGGCGAGGACCTCGGGGAAGTTGTGACCCGTGTCGACGTGCAGCAGCGGGAACGGCACGGGGGCGGGCCAGAACGCCTTGGTCGCCAGGTGCAGCATGACGACCGAGTCCTTGCCGCCGCTGAAGAGGAGCACGGGGCGCTCGAACTCCGCGACGACCTCGCGGATGATGTGGATGGCCTCGGACTCGAGGGACTCGAGCTGGGTCAGGCGGTAGGTCTGGGCGGTATCCGCAGGGGAAGCCACTGGGGCGGTCACGGCGTCGCTCTTCTCGTCGGTGTGCGTGGGGGGTGCGGTCGCGGTGGTCGGTGCGGTCGACGGGAGCGTCGCCGTGGTCGTGGTGGGCGCGCTCATACGTGGAGCCCGCACTCGGTCTTGTCGAGCCCGGCCCAGCGACCCGCGCGCGGGTCCTCGCCGGGGGCGACGCGGCGGGTGCAGGGCGCGCAGCCGATCGACGGGTACCCGTCGTTGAGGAGCGGGTTGAGGACGACCTGGTGCTGGGCCGCGTAGCCGAGCAGGTCGTCGAACGACCAGGCGGCGAGCGGGTTGATCTTGACCAGCCCGTTCTTCTCGTCCCAGGTCACGAGCGGGGTGCTGGTGCGCGTCGGTGCCTCGTCGCGGCGCACGCCCGTGACCCAGACCTCGTACCCGCCGAGCGTGCGTGTCAGCGGCTCGACCTTGCGCATCGCGCAGCACGCGGCGGGGTCGCGCGACCAGAGGTCCTTGCCGTGCGCCTCGTCCTGCTGGGCGACCGTGAGCTGCGGCAGGACGTCGACGATCGTGACGTCCATCTGCTGCTCGACGGCGTCGCGCGTCCCCGTGGTCTCGGGGAAGTGGTAGCCGGTCTCGAGGAAAAGGACGTCGACCCAGGGTGCCTGCTGCGCGACGACGTGCGGGAGGACCGCGTCGGCCATGGAGCACGCGACGGCGATCGAGTCGCCGAACTCGCGCACGGCCCACGCGACGACCTGCTCGGCGGTCGCTTCATCAGCGGCACCCAGCCCTGAGCCGTGCAGCTCGGCCTGACCGCGCTCGACGATCGCGCGCAGCTCGTCGGCCGACCGCTTGGGGCGGGCGTCCTGCGCCCGGCGGGCCGCGTGCGCGGCCTTGGACGCGGCGCGCGCCTCGGTGCGCGCCTTGGCGGCGGCGCGCAGCGCGGCGAGCGGGTCGGTGCCGGTCGTGGCGAGCGGCGTGCCCGACGGCGCCGCGCCCGCAGCGTCGAGCGCGTCACCCGGCGCGGTGGTCGTCCCGCTCATCGCAGCGACTCCTCGTCCGCGCGGTGCGCCCACTGGGCGAACGTCTCGGTGCCGTCCTTCTCCTTCTCGAACTGGCGCACGACGCGCTCGACGTACTCGGGCAGGTCGTCGTTGGTGACCTTGAGGCCACGGACCGTGCGGCCCATGCCCGCCTCGGCGCGGTCGTCCGAGGCGAGCCCGCCACCGAGGTGCACCTGGAAGCCGGGGACCTGGTTGCCCTCGTCGTCCAGCACGAGCTGACCCTTGAGACCGATGTCCGCGGTCTGGATGCGGGCGCACGAGTTGGGGCAGCCGTTGATGTGCAGCGAGAGCGGCTTCATCGCGGACAGGTCGCCCAGGCGCTTCTCGAGGTCGTCGATCGCGCGGCTCGCCGAGGCCTTGGTCTCGACGATCGCGAGCTTGCAGTACTCGATGCCCGTGCACGCGATGGTGCTGCGGCGGAAGGGGCTCGGGTCGGCGTCGAGGCCCTGCTCCTTGAGACCCGAGACGACGCGCTCGAGGTGCTCGTCGGGGACGTCGAGCACGAGCAGCTTCTGGTGCGGCGTGAACCGCACGCGCTGCGAGCCGGCCGACTCGGCGAGGTCCGCGACGGCCGCGAGGATGCTCCCCGAGACCCGCCCCACGTAGGGGGCCGCGCCGATGTAGTTGAGGCCGTCCTTCTGCTTGTGCACGCCGACGTGGTCGCCCGGCTGGGTGGGCTGCGGTGCGGGCGGGCCGTCGGGCAGCGCGTAGCCCAGGTACTCGGTCTCGAGGACCTCGCGGAACTTCGCGGGCCCCCAGTCCGCGAGCAGGAACTTCAGGCGCGCCTTGTTGCGCAGCCGGCGGTACCCGTAGTCGCGGAAGATCTGGACCACTCCGTGCCACACGTCGGCGACCTGCTCCTCGGTCACGAAGGCACCGAGGCGCTCGCCCAGGCGGGGGTTCGCCGACAGGCCGCCGCCGACCCACAGGTCGAACCCGACGCCCAGCTCGGGGTGCTCGAGCGCGACGAACCCGACGTCGTTGATCTCGTGGACGACGTCCTGGGACGGGTGACCCGTGACGGCGGTCTTGAACTTGCGGGGGAGGTTCGCGAGCTCGGGGACGCCGATGTACTTGTCGGTGATCTCCTTGATGACGCGGGCGGGGTCGATCAGCTCGTCGGCCGCGATCCCGGCCACGGGGCTGCCGAGCACGACGCGCGGGACGTCGCCGCAGGCCTCGGTGGTCTGCAGGCCCACGGACTCGAGCCGGCGCCAGATCTCCGGGACGTTCTCGACCTCGACCCAGTGGAGCTGGATGTTCTGGCGGTCGGTGATGTCGGCGCTGTCGCGTCCGAAGTCCCGGGAGATGTCCGCGATGACCCGGAGCTGCTCGGTGCTCACCGCGCCGCCGTCGATGCGCACGCGGAGCATGAAGTACTTGTCCTCGAGCTCGTGCGGCTCGAGCTGGGCCGTGCGCCCGCCGTCGATCCCGGGCTTGCGCTGCGTGTACAGGCCCCACCAGCGGAAGCGGCCGTGCAGGTCGTCGCCCGAGATCGAGTCGAAGCCCTCGCGCGAGTAGACGTCCTCGATGCGCTGGCGCACCGAGAGCCCGCCGTCCTCCTGCTTCCACTTCTCGTTGCCGTTGAGCGGTTCCTTGCCGTCGACGGCCCACTGGCCGTTGGGGCGGGCGACCCGCGCCGGGCGGGCCGGACGCGCGGCGGGAGCGGCGCCGTCGGGCGTCTGCGGGGTGGTCGCGGCGGTCGTGCCGACGGTGGCCTCTGCCGGGGTGGCGGGGCTGCTGCCGGCCGACCGGTCGGCGACCGGGGTCGCCTCGGTGGTGGTGTGCGGCGGCGTCATCGTGCTCCTCATGGGGGGACATGGGCACACGGGGCCAGAGGTCTCAGCGCGACGAGGGGAGTGGCTGAGGGCCGACCACGCGCGCCCTCGGCTCAGAAAGATGGCGAGCTGTCGGCGAGGACGGCTCGGGCTGAGTCAGGCGCGGGTCAACAACAACAGCAGAAGCTGTTGCGGGCGCACGCCGTCGACTCGTGACGCGTCGTCACGAGGAGGAGGTGCGCTGCCGTGGTCATGGCGGGAACGCTACAGAGGCCGCGACCGTATGGGTAGCCCCTGTCCGCATGGTGGATGGGTGTCTCAGACTTCGGCCTCGCCGCTGCGGCTCCAGACGTCTCGTCGGCTGTCCCCGCCGCGCGGCGACACGCGGAGTTTTTCCGACAGTCGCGTCAGCAAACTAGGATGGGGCCCATGGAAATCGTCTACAACGTGTTCGCGGTCCTGCACTTCGTCGGCTGGGCCATCGTCCTCGGCGGCTACTTCGTGTCGCTCAAGTCCGCGGCGCTCAACAAGGGCGTCTTCCACGGTGCTGCGACGGCTGCCGTCGCGGGCATCCTCATGGTCGGCGTCGCCGAGATGAGCGGCATGTGGGACGACGGCGGGCCGAGCATGGTCAAGATCGGCATCAAGCTGGTCATCGCCGTGATCATCGCCGTCCTCGCGTTCGTCGGCGTGCGCCAGGGGGACAAGATCTCGCCCGCGCTCAAGCACTCGATCGGCGGCCTCACGCTCGTCAACATCATCGTGGCCGTCTTCGTCTGACGGGTTCCGGTGCGCGCAGCGCGCCGGCACGAGACCAGGGCCTCCGGCGGTTCGACCGTCGGGGGCCTTCGTCGTCCTGGTGCGTCTTCACCGTCGACGGCTGCGGGCGGCGGTTGCCGGCGTGAGAGTCTCGAGGAGACCGGTGCCCGGGCGCTCGCGGTTGCCGGCGGGCGGGACCTGCGTCAGGCCCGCCGGGCGCAGCGCGCGGTCACCGACGTGCGAGGGTTGGCCCCGTGAGCATCGCTGGAGAGATCGTCGTCGGGCTGCTGATCCTGGTCGGGCTGGCCGGGATCGTCGTGCAGGTGCTGCCGGGGAACACGCTCGTGGGCGGGGCGATCCTCGTCTGGGCGATCCTGACGGGCGGCACCACGGCCTGGGTGTGCTTCGCGGTCGCGGCCACGTTCGTCGTGGCGGCCGAGGGCGGGCAGCTCCTGCTCGCGGGACGGCACATGCGACGGGCCGACGTGCCCTGGTCGACGCTCGCCTGGGGCGGGCTCCTGGGCGTCGTCGGCTTCTTCGTGATCCCCGTGGTCGGGCTGTTCATCGGGTTCGTGCTCGCGGTGTTCGTCGCCGAGCTGCTGCGCCGTCGCGACCGCCGGGCGGCCTGGCGGGCGACGGTCGCCGCGCTCCAGGCGACCGGCATCACGATCGTGGTCCAGCTCCTCGGCGGGCTGCTCGCGACGGCGGCGTGGGGCGTGGGGCTCGCGCTGACGTGAGCCCGCGGGGCCCCGCGGTGCCGAGCACGAGGTTGCGGTCGCGATGAGCGGCAGGACGACCGCAACCCCGTTCTCAGCAGCTCCGCAACCCCGTTCTCGGCAGTCCCTCAGCAGCTCCTCGGCAGGCTCGCGTCAGCCCTCAGAGGCCCAGGCCTCGAGCCGCGCCCGCAGCCGGTACTCCAGGCCCACGCGCACGGTCGGCCACTCGGCGGCAGTGACCGAGTAGACCACGGTGTCGCGCAGCGTGCCGTCGTACCCGATCTGGTGGCTACGCAGCACGCCGTCGAGCTTGGCGCCCAGGCGCTCGATCGCGGAGCGGGACTCCCGGTTGTGGAAGTGCGTGCGGAACTCGACCGCGATCGCGTCGAGGTCGTCGAACGCGTGCGCGAGCAGCAGGAGCTTGGCGGCGGGGTTCGCGCCCGTGCCCTGGGCGCCCGCCCGCTGCCAGGTCGCGCCGATCTCGACGCGACGGTTGAGCGGGTCGATCCCGAGGAACGTCGTGACGCCCAGCACCTGGTCGTCGGCGTTGCGGACCACGACCCACGGACTCGCCGCCCCGGCCTCCCGGGCGGCGATCTTGTCGTGGATGTACACCGCCATCTCCTCGGGGGTCGGGACCGAGGTGTACCAGCGGTTCCACAGCTCGCCGTCGCGCACGGCCTCGACCAGCGCGTCGTGGTGGTCCGGGCGCAGCGGGACGAGGCGCACGAGGCGGCCGGTCAGGGTCACTGGTTCGGTGAAGGCGTTCACGCCTCGGACACTATCGGGCGCGGGACGTGGCAGGCCCGGGCGACCTGATCGTGGTCGGTCGGTGGTCGCGTGCCGAGAACGGCTCGGGAACCTCGCCAGGCGCGGAACGGCGCCGATCCCGCGCTCGCTCTGCTGCGGGGGGCCGGGGACCGCCCTGTGCTCAGCCGACCGAGATCTCCGTCACGTAGAGCACGTTGCCGTCGAGGTCGCGCATCGAGAACATGGGCGGCACACCGTCCCAGCGCAGCAGCTCCTCGACGCGCACGCCGTGGGCCCCGAGCGTCGCGTGGTCGGCTGCGGCGTCCGAGGTCGCGAGCCGGATCCCCGTGTCGACGCCCGCGGGCTGGTCCGGGCCGGCGGCGACGAGCGCGACCGAGACCGCGGCGCCGGGCGGGGCGACCTCGATCCAGCGGAAGCCCTCCTGCAGGTCGCCGTCCATGCGGACCTCGAAGCCCAGGACGTCGCGGTAGAACGCGAGAGCGGCGTCCTGGTCGTCGACCGGGACCGCGACCGTGTGCAGTCCTGTGAAGTGGGTCGTCGTCATGATTCCTCCCTCGCTGCGGGGCGCCCTGGTGCGAGGCGTCGTCGGTAGGACCGTGCGGCGGTCGCGAAGTCATCGGTCGCGTCCCGGCGCCCGCGGGGGCGCGCCGGGGGAGGACGCGCGAGACGCGACGCCTGTGCCGCGGCAGGTGTCGATGCCGGAAGTGTCGGTGCCCGCGCCTACCCTTGGAGGGCTATGACATCGCTCTTCGAGAACCTGCCGCTGCCCGGATTCGACCTCGCGTCCCTCGGGGACTCGTCGCGCCTGCCGTCCACCGCGCCGCGGTGGGACGAGGCGCCCGACGGCGGAGGTTCCGCCCGCGCGGCCACGCGCCCCGGGCGCGGCTCGTCGGGGTCGGGCGGTGCCGGTGCGCCCGACGAGGACGGGCACCGCTCGAGCGGGTTCTCGCACATCGATCCCGAGTCGCTCCTCCAGGGGCTCAACCCGGAGCAGCGCGAGGCCGTGGTGCACTCGGGCAGCCCCCTGCTCATCGTCGCGGGTGCGGGGTCGGGCAAGACGCGTGTGCTCACGCACCGCATCGCCTACCTGCTCGCGACCGGGCGGGCCCGGCCGGGCGAGATCCTCGCGATCACCTTCACCAACAAGGCGGCGGCGGAGATGCGCGAGCGCGTCGAGTCGCTCATCGGCCCCGCGGCCAAGTACATGTGGGTCTCGACCTTCCACTCGGCGTGCGTGCGGATCCTGCGCAAGGAGGCCTCGGCGCTCGGGCTCAAGTCGAGCTTCTCGATCTACGACGCGGCGGACTCCCAGCGACTCATCACGCTCGTGAGCCGCGAGCTCGACCTGGACGTGAAGAAGTACCCCGCGCGGACGCTGTCCAACAAGATCTCGGACCTCAAGAACGAGCTGATCGACCCCGAGCGCTACGCGCGGGAGAGCGGTGCGTCGGCCGCCGACGGCTCGGCCGACGCGTTCGACCAGGTCCTCTCCGACGTCTACACGCGCTACCAGGCACGTCTCGCGCAGGCCCACGCGCTCGACTTCGACGACATCATCATGACCACGGTCAACCTCCTCCAGGCGTTCCCGGCGGTCGCGGAGCACTACCGCCGACGGTTCCGGCACGTGCTGGTCGACGAGTACCAGGACACCAACCACGCGCAGTACGTGCTGGTGCGCGAGCTCGCGGGGGCCTCGGCCCCCGTGGCGGAGGACGGCGAGGGCACGTGGGCGCCGGGGACCATCCCGCCCGGGGAGCTCACGGTCGTCGGCGACGCCGACCAGTCGATCTACGCCTTCCGTGGTGCGACCATCCGCAACATCCTCGAGTTCGAGGCCGACTACCCGAACGCACGCACCATCCTGCTCGAGCAGAACTACCGCTCGACGCAGAACATCCTCTCGGCCGCGAACGCCGTGATCTCGCGCAACGTCGACCGCAAGCCCAAGCGCCTGTGGACCGACGCGGGGGCGGGCGTCAAGATCATCGGCTACGTCGCGGACAACGAGCACGAGGAAGCGCGCTTCATCGCGGAGGAGATCGACCGCCTCGGCGACTCGGACGGCGTGCGCCCGGGCGACGTCGCGATCTTCTACCGGACCAACGCCCAGTCCCGTGCGCTCGAGGAGGTGCTCATCCGGGTCGGCCTGCCGTACAAGGTCGTCGGTGGCACGCGCTTCTACGAGCGGCGCGAGATCAAGGACGCGATCGCCTACCTGCGCGCCATCGCGAACCCGGACGACGACGTGAACCTGCGGCGCATCCTCAACGTGCCCAAGCGCGGGCTCGGCGACCGTGCGGAGGCCCTCGTGGCGGCGTTCGCCGAGCGCGAGCGCATCTCGTTCGCCGCGTCGCTCGACCGCGCCGAGGAGATCCCGGGCATGACGACCCGGACCCTCAACCCGCTGCGGACCTTCCGCGAGCTGTTCCACGGGCTCCTCGACCTGTACGCCACCGGGGCGACGCCCGCGGAGATCCTCGGTGCGGTCCTCGACCGCTCGGGCTACCTCGCCGAGCTCCGCGCGAGCGAGGACCCGCAGGACGGCTCGCGCGTCGAGAACCTCGCCGAGCTGCACGCGGTCGCGAGCGAGTTCACCGAGCTCGAGCCCGAGGGCGACCTCACGGACTTCCTGGAGCGGGTCTCGCTCGTCGCGGACTCGGACCAGATCCCGTCGAGCGACGACGAGGGGCACGAGGGCAAGCCCGTCGTGGACCCGGGGGTCGTGACCCTCATGACGCTCCACACGGCCAAGGGCCTCGAGTTCCCCGTCGTGTTCCTCAGCGGCATGGAGGACGGCACGTTCCCGCACATGCGCTCGCTGCACGACGACAGCGAGCTCGCCGAGGAGCGCCGCCTCGCCTACGTGGGCATCACGCGTGCCCGGGAGCGCCTCTACATCTCGCGCTCCGCGGTGCGCTCTGCCTGGGGCATGGCCAACGAGTTCCCGCCCAGCCGCTTCCTGGACGAGATCCCCGAGGACCTGTGGGACTGGCGCCGCAGGGAGTCGTCCATGGCGACCCTGCGCGGGCCCGGCGGGTACACGGGCGGGTGGGGCTCGTCGTCGGGCTCCTCGCGCGGGGGCTCGGGCAGCGGCCACGGATCCGGGGGCTCGGGCTCGCGCAACGGCGCGGTGCGCACGCGGTCGGTCACGCCCAACCCGGACGGCCCCAAGTTCGGCTCGGCGACGCCGCGCAAGGAGGGGGACATCCCCTCGCTCGCGATCGGCGACAAGGTCACGCACGACGCCTACGGGCTCGGCACGGTCGTCGCGGTCGAGGGCGCGGGCACCAACGCGGTCGCCAAGATCGACTTCGGTGCCGACGGCACCAAGCGGCTCCTGCTGCGGTTCTCGCCCGTCACCAAGCTGTAGGGCGCCCGCCCGCCCGCTGCCCGACGGCGCGGCTCACCTCCCAGGGTG
>NZ_JBHXBO010000097.1:0-15629 GCF_042726775.1 Oerskovia sp. NPDC060287 | reverse complement strand
CGTTCCCGGATGCCCGACGACGGAGCGCACCTTCCGCGCGAAGGGGGGCTCCGCCGTCGGGCAGGCCGGGAGAGCAGGTCCCCGGACCTGATGCACCACTGAACGACAGAACGAGCGAACGACTGAAAGAACACCAAGACTTCATCCATCAGACGACCACCGGCCCCCGGCCGGTGACACCACGAGAGGAGGCGCCTTGACCGGTCAGGACTGGATCGAGAAGGACTTCTACGCCGCGCTCGGCGTCCCCAAGGATGCCGACGACGCCGCGATCAAGAAGGCGTACCGCAAGCTGGCCCGCACCTACCACCCCGACCAGAACCAGGGTGACGCCAAGGCCGAGGCGAAGTTCAAGGAGATCGGCGAGGCCTACGCGGTCCTCTCCGACGCCGAGCAGCGCCAGCAGTACGACGCGATCCGTGCCATGGCCGGCGGGGGCGCCCGCTTCTCCGCAGGAGCCGGCGGACCCGCCGGCGGGGCCGGAGGCTTCGAGGACATCTTCGGCGGCATGTTCGGCGGCGGTGGTGGCGGAGGAGGCCGCGTGCGGTACTCCACGCAGACCGGTGGAGGCGGAGGCTTCGAGGACATCCTCGGGTCGATGTTCGGCGGCGGAGGAGCCCAGACGGGCTTCCGCCCCAACGCGGCCCGGCCGCAGCCCGGGGCCGACGTGCACTCGTCCGCGACGCTCGGGTTCCGGCCCGCCGTCGAGGGCGCGACCGTCACCGTCTCGACCGAAGGGCGCACCGTCACGGCCCGCATCCCGGCCGGGGTGCGCGACGGCCAGAAGATCCGCCTGCGCGGCAAGGGCCGCCCGGGCGTCGCGGGCGGCGCGCCCGGCGACCTGGTCATCACGGTGCACGTCACGCCGCACCCCGTGTTCTCGGTCGACGACAAGCACAACCTGCGGCTCACGGTCCCCGTGACGTTCGCCGAGGCCGCCCTCGGCGCGACCATCGAGGTCCCGACGCTCGACGGCAAGCCCGTCAAGGTCAAGGTCCCCGCGGGCACGCCGTCCGGCCGTACGCTGCGCGTCAAGGGCAAGGGCGTCCAGGCGGCCAAGGCCACGGGCGACCTGCTCGTCACGATCCAGGTCGTCGTGCCGCAGAAGCTCACGAAGGCCGCCAAGGAGGCGGTCGAGCAGCTCGCGGCCGCGACCGACGGCGAGAACGACGTGCGCTCCGACCTGTTCGGACGCGCCGCGGAGTAGCAGGAACCGAGCGCGACGAGGCCCGCGAGGGCCTCGCCGCGCTCCATCCCTCGAGAGCAGAATGGTGAGAGGAGGACGCATGGTCAGGAGAGATCCCGGAGCGGCGACGGCGCAGGTGCCGTTCAACGCGTACGACGACGCCCCCGTGCTCGCCATCTCGCAGGCCGCGGCGCTCGCCGGCATGCACCCGCAGACGCTGCGCCAGTACGACCGGCTGGGACTCGTGACCCCGCGCCGCACCATGGGGCGCGGGCGTCGGTACTCCCAGCGCGATGTCGCCAAGCTCCTCGAGGTCCAGCGGCTCTCCCAGGAGGAGGGCATCAACCTCGCGGGCATCCGTCGCATCCTCGCGCTCGAGGAGCAGGTCGACCAGCTCGAGTCCCGGCTCGACGCGCTCTCGGCACGCCTCGAGGGTGGACGGGTCTTCGCCGCCGGGGTCAGTGGTGACGTGGTCATGGTCCCGCGCGGCCGGCGGGTCCGACGGGGCAGTCCGGAGGACGCCGGGCGCGCCGTCGCAGGGCAGGGAACGGAGACCCGTGCGCTGGTGCTGTGGCGTCCTGGGCGCGGGGACTGAGCCACGTCAGGGTGCGTGCCGGAACGGGTGAAATACCAGCGGTCGGCAATTCCGTGGACATTTACGTGAGGTCTGCGTGACGTAAAAACGGCGGAATTCCGCCGAAGTGAGTGAGGCCTTGCTTCCTATACAAGGGCTGCGACGAGGAATACCGTGAAGGAAAAGCACGGTTGGACGTCCCGCCCCTTCGAGCAAGGAGAAGTCCCATGAGCAGCCTGATGGAGTTGCCCCAGGTCGTCGAGTGTTCGATCGACGGCTGCGGATACAACCACGAGCACGGGTGCCACGCCGGTGCCGTGACGATCGCCGCCCCCGGCGGCGAGGCCGAGTGCGCCACGTTCATCCCGCTCACGGCCAAGGGTGGCCTCGAGAAGGTCATCGCCCACGTCGGCGCCTGCCAGCGCGGGGAGTGCGCCCACAACGAGGCGCTCGAGTGCAACGCCTCCTCGATCCGCGTCGGAGCCGGCCCCCTGGGGGCCGACCACGCGGACTGCCTCACCTACGCTCCTCGCTGAGCGAGCCTGAACCCTCGCGCGGATCCCCCCTCTCGCGCGATTCCCCCTCGACGCCCCGCTCGTCCCTCGCCGGACGCCGGGGCGTCGAGGCGTCTACGGGACCTGGCGGCGCGTGCGCGATCCGTCGAGGGGCCAGGTCAGCGCCCGAGCGCCTGGAGCAACGACGTGGCTCCCGCGTGAGCCGTCGGGAGCGGCTCGACCCAGACGCGCGGAGGTCGTCGGAGCACGGCGGTCACGCCGTAGGAGAGCGCGGTGCGCTCGATCCGGTGCCGGAGCTCGGCGCGCAGCGGCTCGAGGTCCGCGCTGCGCTCGCACAGCGCGGCATAGACGCCCGCGCCGAGCGTCGCGACCGGATGGCCCGTACCGAAGACCTCGGTGAAGATCTTGCCCATCGCGGCTGCCCGGGCGATCCGCTGCCATCCGTCGAGCCGGTCGACCGCGACGTCCACGAGCAGCAGGCAGTGTGTGCGGGACGCGGGCCGGCCGCTGCGCTCGCCCGCACCGTACGTCTCGCGCAGGCGTTGCACGAGGTACTCGGGGGTGGCCAGACCCGACCGCGGGTCGGTCGTGAGCGGAACCAGGAGGCTCGGCTCGTTGCCCCGGACCCAACCGGTGCTCAGGGCGCGCAGGGTGTCGAGCCCGGGCTCGGTGCCCCAGGCGCGGAACAGGCATGCGAGATCGTCGATCGTCTCGCCCATGCTGATGCCGACGTGACCCCGAGCCTCACCGAGCCGGTCGGCGGCAGGCGCCGTAGGGAGCCCGTCCGTCAGAGCCTCGGCAAGAGCCTCCACCGCAGGGTGGTACCAGTCGCCGGGGCGCAGCCAGACGGAGTCCATGCTCGCCGCCTGCCACTCGGCGAGCAGCGAGTCGACGGCTGGCTGGGGGTAGCCAGGTCGTAGGTCCATACCGATGAGACCCCTCAGGCCGACACTCATGACGCGAAACCGACCGTGCATTTTGGTTTCATCCGCTCGGAGTCCTGGACCGTCCGCGAGAACCGTCGCGACGAGGAGTGGACAACCCGGGCAAACTGCCCGTGAGACGTTGAAAACACTGGGCTTCGTGACGTCTACTATGAGCGAGAGGAGCCTCAACTGCACGAGGCGCAGTCAGGGGCGAGGTAATGACCCAGGTCGAGACGTACGCGGACGGCGCGTCGACGAGCGACGCCGAGCTGATCACCGCCGTGCGCGGTGGCGACTACTCCGCGTTCGGTGCGCTCTACGAGCGGCACGCGGTTGCCGCTCGTACTGTGGCGCGCCAGTACGTCCACTCGTCCTCCGACGCGGACGACGTGGTCTCCGAGGCGTTCGCCAAGGTCCTCGGCATCCTGCAGACCGGCGGCGGGCCCGACGTCACGTTCCGGGCCTACCTCTTCACGGTCGTGCGCCGACTGTCGTACGACCTGGTCAACGGCGTCCGGCGCACCCAGCCCACCGACGACGTCGAGACCTTCGAGACCGCGTTCGGCCCCATGGCCTCGACCGAGGACCCGACGCTGCAGGGCTTCGAGCGGTCGATCGTGACCAAGGCCTACCAGGGCCTGCCCGAGCGCTGGCAGGCGGTGCTCTGGTACACCGAGGTCGAGGAGATGAACCCGGCCCAGATCGCGCCCTTGCTCGGGCTGTCGGCCAACGGGGTCTCCGCCCTCGCCTACCGTGCGCGCGAAGGACTGCGTCAGGCCTACCTCCAGCAGCACCTGACGGGCGCGACGAGCGAGGGGTGCGAGGTCGTCAACCCGCTGCTCGGCTCCTACGTCCGAGGCGGCCTGGCAAAGCGTGAGAACGCCAAGGTCGACGCTCACCTCGAGGGCTGCGGTGAGTGTCGTGCCCTGGTGCTCGAGCTCGGCGACGTCTCGCACGGCATGCGTGCGGTGATCGCGCCCCTGGTGTTCGGGGTCGCGGGGCTCGGGCTCGTCGGGCACGCACTGCCCCTCGCCGGTGGAGGTGCGGTCGCCGGCGGCGCGACCGGTGCCGGTGCCTCGGGAGGAGCCTCCGGAACGGCAGCGGGCACCTCCGGTGGTGGTGCGGCGGCCGGCGGCAGCGGTGCTGCGGGGGCGGCAGGAGGAGGAGCGACGGCGGCCGGTGCGGCCGGTGGATCCGCCGCAGCAGGCACGGGAGCGGGCGGGGTCGCGGGAGCGGCGGCCGCCGTCGGTGCGACCGGTGCCGCGGCCTCGGGGGCAACCGTCGCGGGCGCGACGGGCCTCGCCGCCTTCATCGCGGCGTCACCGCTGGTCGCAGCCGCGGTGGGCGTCGTGGCTGTCGCCGCCGTGGGCGTCGGCGTGATCGCCGCGAACGGCGGCTTCTCTTCCGACACCCCGCCCAGCGCGGACGCGAGCCCCGACCCGTCGCAGTCGCCGACCGACACGCCGTCCGGTTCTCCCACCACCACGCCCACGACGCCGAGTGCCGACCCCACGTCTCCTGCCAACCTGACCCCCCTCGAGGGGGACGCGGCCGGATCGACACCGACCACCTCGGGTGGCGCCGGCGGATCCGGAGCGGGGACCGGGACGGGGGCCGGAGGCGGTACCGGCGCGGGCGCCGGGAGCGATACCGGGAACGGGCAGACCTCCCCGGGGACGGTGAACCCGGTGGATCCCGTCGATCCCGTCGATCCTGTCGACCCGGTGGACCCCGCGCCGGCCTCGCTCGACCTGGCCTTCGCCCCGCTCCAGCTCGCTCCCCGTGACCCGGAGGACCTGACGCTCACGGCGTCGAACACCGGCGGGACGTCCGCCGAGGAGGTCGTCGTCGACGTCACGTTGCCGGCCAACGTCTCGGTCGTGAGCTCCGCGGTCGTCGCCGGGCGGGGAGTGGTGCCCGTCCTGAAGACCGCGGCGCTCCCGTGCGGCGCGTCCGTTCCCCAGGGGGACGGCACCTCGCTCGTGACCTGCTCGGTCGGCGTGCTGGCGCCGGGAGAGAAGAAGGAGCTCGTCGTCACGGTCCAGGCGTCACGAGGCGGGACGTACAGCTTCGGCGGCTCGGTCCACGGCAAGGGCCTCGCGCCGGTCAAGAAGACCTACGCGCCTTCTCCGGTGCAGTCCTACGGCGCCGAGGTGGACCTTGCGTCTCCCACCGTGGGAGAGGTGCTCAACCCCGGGGCTTCGGCGGTGCGGCTCACGGCTCGCAACACCGGCGACGTCGACGCCCAGGGGCTCACGTTCTCGGTGGGGAACCTCCCGTCGGGCAGCTCGGCCCGCGCCCTGACACCTGGATGGATCTGCGAGCCCGACGGATCGTCGGCGCGCTGCTCGGTGACCGGCGCAGGCGGACTCCCGGCGCCGGACGCGAGCGCGAGTGCGGGACCGGCCGTCGTGCTCGACGTGCAGCTGGTCGCCGACGGCGAGGCCGCGGCGTCCACGACCGGTCTGACGTTCGCGGCCTCGGCGAGCTCCGACGGGAGGTCGGTCCAGGACTCCGCGAGCGCGACGCTCCGGGTCGGCTCCCCGTGGGCCGGTGCGGAAGACACGATCCCCTCGGGGACCGGCGCGGTTTCCCAGTGCGTCGGCGTCGGCGCGAGCACGGCCTCGATCGCTCTCGCGGGTGTCACCAACACGACCGCGTACGACGACCTCCGGGTGCGTCTCGACGCCGTCGGCTCGACGTCTCCCGTCGTCGGGCTGACTCGTGGCGCGACGACCGACCTCCGGCTGGACGACGGCTACCGCTTCCCCGGGGGCTCGGCGACCCTGACCCTCGTGACCACCGTCGCAGGCGCCGAGTACACCCGTGAGGTCAAGGCGGGTGCCTTCGAGGCCCTCGACTGCTACCGGGTCCCGGACAGCGACTGGCTGGCCACCGCGACGGTCACCACGGAGAACGCGGGGGGCGCCGTCCGCCTCACCGGTTCCGCGACCAACACGTCGACGACCCCGCTCGACGTGCGGATGCTCGCTCCGGAAGGGCTGGGGGACGTCAAGCCGTCGGACGAGCTCACGCTCGCGCCAGGCGCGACGGGCACGTTCACGATCGACACCGGGCGCACGGAGATCGCGGCCGGGAAGGTCACCTTCCACCAGAGCCGCCGGGTCGAGGACGTCGACCCGGGTGACGCCAAGACGTACACGCACACCACGGCTGCTGAGCTCGCGAAGGCGGTGATCGCTCCGAAGGTCTCGCAGCCGTCGCTGGGTGCGTGTCGTTTCGATCCGGTGACGCGGGCGTCGGTGTTCGACGTGGTGCTCGGGTTCGACAACTCGGGTTCGACGCTCCCGGTGGTGTTCGGGGTCGTGGGGCACGAGGGCGCGCGCACGGAGGTGGGCGCGGGCGAGAAGGTGAGCGTGACGGCGTCGGGCCTGGTGCAAGGGTTGGGGGCGCACGAGCTCACGGTGGCGACCGATGGTCGCTCGGCGGGTTCGTTCACCGTCCAGGGTGAGAGCTGCTACGTGCCGTCGTGGTCGAAGGAGTTCTCGGTCGCGTCGCAGAACGTGGGTGGTGCCGTCCGGCTCGTGGGGACGTTGACCAACACGACGGCCGAGGCCATGGACGTGCGCATGCTCGCTCCGGCGGGCCTGGGCGACGCCAAGGACTCGGACAAGCTCACGCTCGCGCCGGGTGCCACGGGCACGTTCACGATCGACACGGGCAGGGCCCAGGTCCCGGCGGGCGAGGTCACCTTCCGCCAGTACCGCTGGGTCACCGAGGTCGGCGCACCGGGCAAGGGGTTCACGCAGAACCAGCCCGTACCGTTCGCCGCCGCGTCGCTCGCCCCGAAGAGCCTCCCACCCGTCGTCGGCCAGTGCGTGTTCGACCCGGACGCGCACGCCTCGTCGGCCCCCGTGACCCTCACGTTCGACAACTCGGGCTCGACGCTCCCCGTGCAGTTCACCGTGGCGGGTCGCGACGACCTCGCCCGGACGGTCGCCGCCGGGCAGACCGAGACGGTCCGGACGAGCGTCGGTGCCCAGGGCGCGACGTTCACCGTCCTGGCCGACGGCGTCCAGGTCGCGAACCACGCCGTGCCGGGAGTGTCCTGCTACGTGCCCGACTGGACGGTCAAGGCCTCCGCGACCTCCGCGGTCGTCGACCGCACGGTCCGCCTGACGGGCCGCCTGACCAACTCCTCGAACGAGTCGATGCAGGTCTCGATGGCCACCCCGTACGGCACCGCCGGTGCGCCGGTCACGGTCGAGCCAGGGGCCACGGCCACGTTCACGCAGGACACGGGCAAGACCGAGGTCCCCGCGGGGAAGGTCGAGCTCCGGCAGTCGCGCACGGTCGACGGCAAGGAGCACACCAGCACCGTCACCGCAGGCTACGAGGCGGCACGCTACGTCCCGGTCGTGGTCAGCCCCGTCGTCGGTGCACCCACGGTCGGCGCGTGCTGGTTCGAGGACAACGAGCAGCGCTCCTACCAGCCCGTCACGTTCGTGTACGACAACACCGCGTCGACCCAGGCCGTGACGTTCCACATCGAGGGTTCGGCCGCAGTCGTCCGCGACTCGACCCGCACCGTGCAGCCCGGGACGAGCATCCAGGTCAAGGCGCCCAGCGCGGGCGAGGGCGGCGCGACCTACCGCGTCGTGACCGACGCGGGGACGTCGTGGACCTTCCAGGTCGCCGGGAAGTCGTGCCTGCCCGCCTGGCAGTACGGCCAGTTCTACGTCAAGGGCGACCGCGTCGTGAGCCACGGCACCAACTACGTCGCGACGGTCTCCCACCTCTCGCTCTTCACGCCGCACACCCTCCTGGGGAGCGCGACGTGGGACGCGGAGTAGACAGTCAGTCGCGCGGTCGCGCAGCCTGGGGCTCACCGGCCACCGGGACCGCGAGCGGTGCCAGGTGGTAGGACGCCAGGTCGGTCGCGGTCGTCGGTGCTCGCCCGTCGCCGAACGGTGAACCACCGAGCGACTCGCGCCCGTGCGGGGTCAGCCATCCCGACAGGTCCGGGCCGTCGGGCACGATCCCGCTCGGGTTGAGCTGGGTGTGCACGCGGTAGTAGTGGTGCTTGATGTGGTCGAAGTTCACGGTGTCCCCGAACCCCGGCGTCTGGAACAGGTCCCGCACGTACGCCCACAGGACGCGGTCCTCGGTGATCTTGTTGCGGTTGGTCTTGAAGTGTCCGTGGTACACCGCGTCGAAGCGCACGAGCGTCGTGAAGAGCCGGACGTCGGCCTCGGTGAGGTGGTCGCCCACCAGGTAGCGGCGCTCCGACAACCGGTCGGACAACCAGTCGAGCCGTTCGAAGAGGATCCCGAACGCCGTGTCGTACTTCTCCTGCGAGTCCGCGAACCCGGCCCGGTAGACCCCGTTGTTGACGTCGAGGTAGACCTTCTCGGCGATGTCGTCGATCTCGTCACGCCACGCCTCGGGGTACAGGTCCGGGGCGCCCGGTCGGTGGTAGGCGGTCCACTCGGTCGACAGGTCGAGCGTGATCTGCGGGTAGTCGTTGGTGACGAGCAGCCGGGACGGGACGTCGACGATCGCCGGCACGCTCACCCCGCCGTCGTCCTCGGGGTCGCGCGCGAGGTAGTGCTCGGCGAGGAAGTGCGACCCGAGCTCGGGGTCGATCCCGTCCCGGTCGAGCGTGAAGCGCCACGACCGCGAGTCCTGGATCGGGTCGACGATCCCCAGCGAGATCGCGCCCTCGAGCCCCAGCAGTCGCCGCACGATGATCGACCGGTGCGCCCACGGGCACGCGAGGCTCGCGACGAGCCGGTAGCGGCCGGGCTCGACGGGCCACCGGCCCTCGGCGTCGCCCTGGCCGCCGGGCTGCGAGGTGCTGCTCGCTGCGATCCGGTCGGTGAAGTGCGGGCCGCGGCGCTTCCAGCCGCGCGGGACGGGGTTCGATCCGGTCGCGTCGCTCATGCTCCGAACCTACGTCGCCGCCCGGTCGGACGCAGCGATCCG
Source organism: Oerskovia sp. NPDC060287 (assembly GCF_042726775.1). NCBI lineage: Bacteria > Bacillati > Actinomycetota > Actinomycetes > Micrococcales > Cellulomonadaceae > Oerskovia > Oerskovia sp. NPDC060287. Next base: position 6,482 of record NZ_JBHXBO010000097.1, on the reverse strand, counting down.
GGTCACGAGGCGGGTGTGACGTCCGTCCTGACGGGGCGCAGCCGGGACCCGACCACCCGGGACGTGCCGTCGTCGTGCACCTCGACGAGGACCGTGACCGTCTGGGAGACCGTCCACCCCGTCAGGCGCGCCCCGGCCGGGACGGTGCCGATCGTCCCGGTCGTGGGCGTCGGCGCCGTCCACCCGCCCGTGAGCACGACGCTCTGCGTGCACTCGACCGAGGCCATCGCGAAGATCCCCCGGGTGGACGAGGCCCAGGCCGGGGCGGGCTCCTCGAGCGTGCACGCGCGCTGCTCGGTCCCGGCGTCGGGCGAGAGGTCGGGCAGCGGGAAGCCCTGGGCGTGCGCGGTCGCGAGCTGGTCGGCGTCGGTCACGTCGAGCGTGCGGGCGGCCTGCCCGGTGCTCGCGTACGCGACCACGTCCTGGAGGGCGAGGTCGCCGCGGGCGCGCGCGTCGTCGTCGGGCACGACGGCGGAGCCGCCCGCGAGCGCGGGCTGCGGCAGGGCCGCGGCCGGGTCGGACGTCAGACGGTAGGTCAGGAGCCAGGGGGCGCCCTCGCCCGTGCGCGTGAAGAACGTCGACTCGACGTACTCGCCCGTGCTGGAGCCCACCGCCGTGTCGCCCGGCGCGCTCAGCGAGTAGAACCAGTCCGCGGTTCCCTGCTCCGGAGCGGCGAGAGTGCCCGCGGCCGAGGTGTAGGGCGCGACGGGAGCGGCGCCCTGCGCGGTCTGCGCGGCATAGGCGAACGTCGAGGCGCGCAGGCTCGGCCCCGTCTCGAGGAGCGCGAGGGCAGCCGCGTCCCGGGCCGCGTTCGCGGTGTTCCGTGCCGAGGTGAGTCCCGCGAAGAGCGCGTCGGCCTCGGCGCGGGTCGTGACGGGTTGACGCACGGGGACCGAGGGCGCGGCCGGTGCCGCGGTGGCTCCGGTGCACCCCGTCAGGAGCGCGAGCACGACGCCTGCGCCGAGGAGGCTGACGGAGCGTCGGGCGGGCGGCGGGAGCACGGGCACGGCGGAGAGGACCTCGCGGGGACGGAACGGATGAACCGGTCCATCCAACCCCGGCCGAGCGCCCCGACCAAACCGGCCCGTGACCTCCGTGTGGCTCCGCGCGCAGGAGCCGTGCTGCCGGGTCGCGCCGATCCCCCCACGGAATCACGTGCGCCCGACCCGGCACCACCAGTCCTCAGGCAGCGTCCCCCGAGCCGCTGAGGACGACGTGGGTCTGCGGGTCGAACCGGTAGCCGAGCCCGCGGACGGTCGTGATGACGTGCTGGAGGCCGAGCTTCTCGCGCAGCCGTCGGACGTGGACGTCGATCGTGCGGCTGCCGTCGCGCACCGCGTCGGCTCCCCAGACCGTCGACAGGAGCTCCTCGCGGGTCACGACGCGGTGCGCCGAGCGGTAGAGGTGCGACAGGAGCTCGAACTCCTTGTACGTGAGGCGCTGGACCGAGCCGTCGACCGTGACCCGCCGACCGACGGGGTCGATCACCACACGCGGGAACGGTGAGAGCGCCGCGAGGCGGTCGCGGAACGCGTTGACGTCGCCGAGCGGCGCCAGGTCCGGGGCCGGGGTGGGGATCTCGGCGCGGCGGGCCGCGCTGCGCCCGCGCACCTTGCGTCGGCCGTGGTCGACGAGCGGCTCGTGCGAGTCGGTCGCGGGCTCGGAGAGGGTCAGGGCCGTGTAGGTCTCGGCGGCCGGCAGCCATTCACGGGCGAGCTCGCCGAGGGCCTCGGCGAGCTCGACGAGCTCGGCCTGCGGGTGCTCGCCCGACGCCGCGTCGACCCCGACGTACAGGACGAACCCGGGGTGGTTGCGACGGTGTGCTGCGTGGGGCTGGGCGGACTTCTGGGTCAGCGTGGTCATGCGAGGCTCCAGGGGTCTTCCCGCTCGACGGCGGGGAGCCGGAGCGGCGCCGACGAGGGTCGGCAGGGTTGTCAGAGGGCTGAGCGAGTCAGGCCGGACAACAGACGCAGGAGGACATGCTGACGCTCGGGCGCCGGGTGGCGCCGCGGAAGCTCAGCGAGGGGATCACCAGGTGAGCATGGCAGCGACGTCGGGGGTCGCCAAGGGGGAGAGCCGAGAATCTCACAAGGTGAGACGCAAAAATGGGACGGACGTGATGTCGTCGGGCACCGCGGCGCAGGACGGGGCCCCCGGGTCCTCCCGGCGACCCCGCTCCGTGCGTACGGACGGTTCGGTCAGACAACCCCGTACAGGCGGTCGCCCGCGTCGCCCAGGCCGGGCACGATGTACGCCTTCTCGTTGAGACGCTCGTCCACCGCGGCCACGACGAGCTGGACGTCGACCCGGTCGCCGATCGCCTTCTCGAGGACCTCGATGCCCTCCGGGGCCGCGAGCAGGCACACTGCCGTCACGTCGCGGGCGCCGCGCTCGAACACGTAGTCGATCGCCGCGACGAGCGTCCCGCCGGTCGCGAGCATGGGGTCGAGCAGGAACACGTGGCGACCCGTCAGGTCGTCCGGGAGGCGGTTGGCGTACGTGACGGCCTCGAGCGTCTCCTCGTCGCGCTGCATCCCCAGGAAGCCCACCTCCGCGGTGGGCAGCAGGCGGGTCATGCCCTCGAGCATCCCCAGGCCCGCGCGCAGGATGGGGACGACGAGCGGGCGGGGCTCGGCGATGCGGACCCCGACCGTCGTGGTGACCGGGGTCTGGACCTCGTGGGGCTCGACCCGGACGTCCCGCGTCGCCTCGTAGGCCAGCAGGGTCACGAGCTCGTCCACCAGGAGGCGGAAGGTCGGGGAGGCGGTGTCCTTGTTGCGAAGGACGGTGAGCTTGTGGGCGACCAGCGGGTGGTCGGCGACGTGCAGGCGCATGGTTCGAGGGTACCGCCCGGTAGCCTCGGGAGCATGGTCCCCGACGACGTCGCCCCCACCGCAGAGCCCGGCCCGGGAACGCCCGGCCCCGTGGGGCTCGACCTCCCCTGGGCGACCGGCACGTTCCCACCCGACACGGTCGCGGCCCGTCGTGCCGTCTGGGACGAGCTCATGGGGCTCGCGCTGCACGAGGCGACCCACGCCCTCGCGTCGGGCGACGTGCCCATCGGGGCGCTCGTCGTCGGGCCCGACGGGCGTCTGCTCGGCCTCGGCCGCAACCGGCGCGAGGAGATCGGCGACCCCACGGCCCACGCCGAGGTCCTCGCTCTGCGCCAGGCCGCCGCGACGCTCGGCTCGTGGCGCCTCGAGGGGTGCACCCTCGTCGTGACGCTCGAGCCGTGCGCCATGTGCGCGGGAGCGACCACGCTCGCTCGGGTCGAGCGCCTGGTGCTGGGCGCGTGGGACCCCAAGGCGGGCGCGTGCGGCTCGGTGTGGGACATCGTGCGCGACCGCCGGAACCCCCACCGCGTCGAGGTGGTCGGCGGCATCCGCGACGTCGAGTGCGGCGATCTCATCCGGGAGTTCTTCGAGACCCAGCGCTGACGGTCCGGCGCCGCCGGCGCCGGCGTCGTCCGGGCACCGCAGCGCTCACCGAGCCGACGCAGGGCATCGGGAGCGGAGCGACGAACGCCTTCCCGAGCGACCTCCAGGACCCGGGGCTCTACGACGACGACATGGTCTCGGCGGTCGAGCTCCTGGACGTCGTCGGTCTGCAGGGATATCGACCGTTCGCCGAGGAGTGGGTCACCAGGTCAGAGCCTGTCCGCGAGCTCCTCGAGGGTCTCGGACACCCCGGCCTCGAGCTTGATCGTGGCGAGCGGGTCTCCCCGGGTCGCGCCGCGGTTGACGATCACGACGGGCTTGTCGGTCTTCACGGCATGCTTGACGAACCGCAGGCCGCTCATCACGGTCAGGGACGAGCCCGCGACGAGCAGCGCGTCGGCGGCGTCGACCATGGCGTAGGCCCGCTCGACCCGCTCGCGCGGCACGTTCTCACCGAAGTACACGATCTCCGGCTTGAGCATGCCGCCGCAGAACTCGCAGGCCGCGGGCACGAAGTGGGCGGTCGACTCGATGACCGCGTCCGCGTCGGGGGCGGTCTCGACGTCCTCGAGGTCGCCGATGCTCTCGAGGAAGTGGGGGTTGAGCTCGGTGAGGCGTTCGGCCAGGTGCTCGCGCGAGACGACGCGCGAGCACGACAGGCAGATCACGCGGTCGTAGCGCCCGTGCAGGTCGATCACGTTGCGCGAGCCCGCGTCCTCGTGGAGCAGGTCGACGTTCTGCGTGATGATCCCTTCGAGGATGCCGCGCTCCTCGAGCCGGACGAGGGCCTTGTGCCCGCCGTTGGGGTGCGTGCGGTGCACCCGCTGCCAGCCGACGTGGTTCCGGGCCCAGTAGTGACGACGGAACGCCTCGTCCCCGACGAACTGCTGGTACGTCATGGGGTTGCGCGGGGGAGAGTCGGGGCCGCGGTAGTCGGGGATGCCCGAGTCGGTCGAGATGCCCGCGCCCGTCAGGGCGGTCAGCCGCTTGCCGCGCAGGAGGTGCAGGACGTCGTCGGTCGTCGGGGTCGTGTCAGGGGTCTCCGATAGCACCGTTCGAGCGTACGACGTGCGCCCGGAGACCGGGTGAATCTCCCGGACGGGCCTCGGTGGCGCGGCGTGTCACACACCCGTTCATAGGGCAAAAAGGACATCGACGGGACCGGTAAGAAAGTTATTGGTTAAGGGTCTTGGCAAAGGTTCTCAGCGCGGCTAATGTGCGAGGCGTCCGAACAAAGTTCCGGGCGTGCCCGGAGGAGAGCAACGAGGCCCTTCATGCAAGACACACCCACGCGCCGGCTCGCGCCGGTGGCGATCGCCGCAGCAGCGGTGCTCGCGGCATCCGTCCTGGTGGCCCCCGCTGCCCAGGCGGTCGCGCCCCAGTCCGTCGCTTCTGCCAAGCCCGCTGCGACGTCCGCAGGCCCCGACGACATCAACGGCTACCGCAGCGTCGGCTACCTCATGGCCGACAGCCCCGTCACGCGCGACTTCCACGTCGCGAACCTCGTGTCCTCGGGCGCGATCAAGGACCTGACCCACCTCAACTACGCGTTCGGCAACGTCACGACGGACCTCGTGTGCGACATCACGCAGGAGCCCGGCGAGGGCGACGCGCAGAACGACTTCCTGCGGCTCGTCCCCGCCAAGAACTCCGTCGACGGCAAGGCCGACAAGCCCGGCCAGGCGCTCGCGGGCAACTTCAACCAGCTCCGCAAGCTCAAGGCGGTCAGCCCGGACACCAAGATCCTCGTGTCGCTGGGTGGTTGGACCTGGTCGGACAACTTCTCCGAGGCGGCCTCGACGGCCGAGGGGCGCACCAGGCTCGTGAACTCGTGCCTCGACATCTACATCAAGGGCAACCTGCCCCAGATCGGTGACAAGGGTGGCCCGGGCGCCGCGGCCGGCATCTTCGACGGCATCGACATCGACTGGGAGTGGCCCGTCACGGGTGGCGAGACCGCGAACGCGCGCCCCGAGGACAAGGAGAACTTCCTGCTCCTCATGGAGGAGTTCCGCTCCTCGCTCGACGCGCTGGGCGAGCAGGACGGCGAGGACTACCTGCTCACGGCGTTCGCGCCGGCGGGCGGCTGGAACGCGGGCCAGGGCGGCTGGCTCGACAAGCGCTTCTTCGCGTCGGTCGACTTCCTCAACGTCCAGGGCTACGACTTCCACGGCGGCTGGGTCCCGAACAAGACCGGGCACCAGGGCAACCTGCACCCCGACGGCGCCGAGAACTGGGGCCTTGGCCTCGACGGCGCCATGGGCATGTACGTCAACGCAGGGGCGGACCCCCAGCAGCTCAACGCGGGTCTCGCGGCGTACGGCCACGGCTGGTACGGCGTCGAGGACGGCAGCGCGGGCTGGAAGCCGGCCGAGGGCTACGTCGGCACCAAGACGTACGCCGAGCTGCGCACGTTCGGCAAGGCGTTCTTCGACCCGACGATCGGTGCCTCGTGGCGCTACGACGGCGACCAGTGGTGGAGCTTCGACGACCCGGCCTCGGTCAACGCGAAGGCCGAGTGGCTCGCGGTCGAGGGTTACGGCGGGGCCATGTGGTGGGACCTCAGCGGTGACCACAAGAACGAGCTCGGCGGGACGCTCGGCTCGACCCTGCGGGCCTCGACCCCCGGACCCGGGGTCGACGCGCAGTGCGCCGCACCGTGGTTCGCCTCGGGCGTCTACACCTCGGGCGACGTGGTCTCGCACGACGGCGCCGAGTACAAGGCCAGGTGGTGGACCCGCGGCACGGCTCCGGCCGCGACCTCGGGCAGCCCGTGGCAGAAGATCGGCCCGTGCGGCACGGCCCCCGTGGTCGAGGTCGTCACGTGCGCACCGGCGTTCTCGCTCGAGGCGACCTACACGGGCGGCGCCGTCGTCTCTCGTGCGGGCGTCAACCACACCGCCCAGTGGTGGACCCGTGGCGAGGTGCCCGGGAGCAACGTCTGGGGTGCGTGGGACGCAGGTCAGCCCTGCTCGGCCTGACCTGCGTGACGGCGGTCTGACCGCCGCTCTGCACCGCAGCACCGCGTCGTGGGCCGTTCCGTGA
>NZ_JBHXBO010000096.1:0-15740 GCF_042726775.1 Oerskovia sp. NPDC060287 | reverse complement strand
GGTCAGTCGCAGGTGGTGGCGTCGTAGGACGCCACGACCTCCTGCGAGCGACCGTCCTGGGTGACCACGACCGTGACCTGGCCCGCCTCGACCGCACCCGAACGCGTCGCGAACGACGCCGACGCACTCTTGCCCGACGCCAGACCCACGAACGACCTGCTGCCGAACGCCGACGACACCCTCACGTCCACCGGCGACTCCTCACCGCTCACCGCACGCGCCGAGACCACCACCCGCCCCGCCACGCACTGCGTCCTCGCCGAGACCACCACGTCGAACACAGGCCCCGCCACGACCGCATCGCTCGCCACCGCGAACACGTGCAGGTCCTTGTTCCGCGGGAACGTGATCGAGACGATCTTCTTGCCCTCGGGGGCCACGTAGGGGGCCGTGGAGAACACGAACGCGCTGTCCTTGTCCCCGTTGCGGCGGTCCATGCGCGCGACCACCGCGTTCCCCAGGACCGGGCTGCCGTCCGCGCTGGGCAGGACCCAGTCACCGAAGCCGACCGTGGTCGTGGCCGTGGTCCCGTCCGTGAACGTCACGGTCGCCTGGCCCTGCTGGGTCCCGTTGGTCGCAGCACCGACGAGCGAGAAGCCCGCGCTCGGCGCCGGCAGGACGACCGTCTCGCCGTCGAGCGTGAGCGAGTCCGGGCGTCCTTCGGGCGAGGAGGGCCAGACGAACGGCAGCCCGCCGACGTCGTGCGCCGAACCCGGTGTGAGCCCCGCCTGCGCGAGCGCCTCGCGCGAGAACGAGTTCCCCGCACCGTCGAAGTCGGCGCCGCCCCGCTGGGCCTGGCTCGCGCTCCCCACCGTGTCGAACGCCGCGAACAGGCTTCCCTCGGCCGCGACCCGCACCGTGACCGGGACACGCCTCTCGGTACCCCCGGCCGTGAGCGTGACCTCGACGTCGTGGAAGCCCTCGGGCACGTCCTGCCCCACCGCGAAGGTGAGGTCACCGCGCAGGTGACCTGCGCCGTCGGGCACGAGGGCCTCACCCGTGACCGTGATGCCCGTGGGCGCGTCGACCGAGACCGCGACCTGAGCTTCCAGGTCCCCGAAGAGCTGGGCGTCGACCGGCGACGTCGCCGTGCCGCCCGGGGCGACCGAGACGAGCGCGCTCCCCGCGTTCGCGACGAGCCCCTGCTCACCCTCGCGGAACGACGGCGGCGAGGCCTCGGGCGACGTGCCCCAGGACGTGTCGCGCTCGGCCGACAGGGCCAGCTCGACGACCCCGCCCTCGTGGATCAGGCCCTCGGGCAGGTAGGTCCGGTCCCAGGGCTGCCCGTCGACCGTCATGCCCGTGATGTACCGCTGCCCCGTCGACGCGCCCGGCGCCCGCAGGTCGAGCGCCTTGCCGTCTCCGAGGTCGATCACGACCCGGTCGAAGCGCGGGGTGTTGATCGCCAGGACGTCGGTCCCGGGGGTCGTGGGGTACAGGCCCGCGGCGGCCCAGACGTACCAGCCCGCCTGCGCGCCCAGGTCGTCGTTGCCCGGCTTCCCGTCCGGCGTCGGGGAGAACAGCGTCGCGGTGATCTCGTCGACCAGCTCGGTCGTGCGCCAGGGCTGTCCCACGTAGTCGTACAGCCACGGCACGCCGAAGTTCGGCTCGTTGCCGATCCAGAGCCGGGGCTCGTTGGGACCCGAGTTGTGGGCCGTGGTGAACCGGTCGAGCCGCTCGGCCACGGCCTCCCGACCGCCCAGCCCCTCGGTGAGCGCCGCGACGTTCTGCGGGACGAGCCACGTGTACTGCTCGGCGTTGCCCTCGTCGAAGCCTTCCTGCCCGAACCCGCCGCTCCCGTCCGGGACCACGAACGAGCCGTCCGCGTTGCGGGCTGCGACCGTGCTCGTGCTCGGGTCGAAGATGTTCTGCCAGTACTGGCCGCGCGCCTGGTACTCGGCCGCGGTCTCGTCCTGGCCCAGGGCCCCCGCGAGGCGACCGATCGCGAAGTCCGCGACCGACCACTCGAGCGTGATGGACGCCCCGACCACGCGGTGGTCACCCCGGAACTCCTCGGTCTGCGGGGCGTACCCGCGCTCGAGGTAGGTCCCGATCCCGTGCCGCTGGACGTATCCGCTCGGGGTCCGGCCCTCGGTCGTGGCGCCCTTGACCATGTACTCGAGCGCCGTCTCGGCGTCGAAGTCCCGCGCACCGAACGCGTACATGCTCGCGATGAGGGGGACCGAGCTGTCCCCGGTCATCTGCCCCGTGTACCCGTTGGCGACGGGCCAGCGCGGGAGCCAGCCGCCCTCGACGGCCGAGCTCACGAGCGACTGCGCCATGTCCGAGGCGCGCTCGGGGGCGAGCACCGCCTGGAGCGCGCCGAGCGACCGGTAGGTGTCCCAGTCGGAGAAGTTGGCGTACCGGGTGCGACCGTCGGCGACCTGGTGGATCTGCTGGTCGAACCCGACGTAGCGGCCGTCGACGTCGTCGAACGTGTTGGGGTGCATCATCGAGTGGTACAGCGAGGTGTAGAACATGGTCTTGTCGGCGGCGTCCTCGCCCGCGACCTGGACCTTGCCCAGCAGGTCGGACCAGGCCGCGCGGTTGTCGTCCCTCACCGCGTCGAAGTCCCAGCCCGGGATCTCGGCCGCGAGGTTGGCCTGCGCGCCCTCGACGCTCACGTACGACATCGCGACCTTGGCCTGGACCGTCGAGCCCGGCGCGAACGTCGTCCACGCTCCCGCGCGGCTTCCCTTCGCCGAGCGGTCGCCCGTCGTGAGGGTCGTGCCCTCCCACGTGCCGAACGACGAGAAGTCCTGGTCGAACTCGACCGCGTAGTAGAGCGTGTAGCGGTTGCCCTTGCCGCAGAACCCGCCGCTCGACACCGAGCCGGTGACCGTGCGGCTGCCCGTGACCTCGACCGTGGACCCGAAGACCGTGCCGAGCGAACCGCCCGGGTTGACGATGACCTGCGCGTCGCCCGTCTGCGGATAGTCGAACGTCATGCCGCCCGAGCGCGTCGCGGCCGAGAGCTCGGCCTCGATGCCCGAGCTCTTGAGGGTCACCGCGTACCTGCCCACCTCGGCGCTCTCCTGGTCGTGCGAGAACTCCTCCTTGCGGTCCCACGGCGCACTGCCCACGCTCCCGGCGACAGGCAGGATCGGGACGTCGCCGAACACCCAGCACCCGGCCGACGCGTGGTTCATCGAGAACCCGCGGATCGCCTGGTGCGAGTAGCGGTACCCCGCGTACGCCCGGTCGCCGTTCCCCACCGACACCTGGGTGTCGGGCGAGAGCTGCATCATGCCGAACGGCATCGACGGTCCGGGGAAGTTGTTGATCTCCCCCACGACGCCGTTCGCCTGCCCCGTGCCGACCATCGGGTCGACCAGGTCGACCGGGTCGGTCACCAGTCCGGTGTCGGAGGCCCCGGCCGCTGGTGCCGGCGGGGCGGCGACCGCCGCCCCTCCCACGAGCCCCGCGCCCGCGACGGCCGCTGCGGCGAGTGCCGCGACGACCCTTCGTGTCCTGCCTCGTGCTGTTCTCACGCTCTGCTCCCTCGTTGGTCGTACCTGACCTCGTGACGTGCTGCGGAACGCCGGTCGTCCCGGCGGACCGGGGGCGCCCCGCCCGTGTCCTGCGCGTCGGGCGGGTCGCACCGACGTGCCCGCCCGGGGTTCCCTCTCCCCGGGCGGGCACGTGGTGGGTCAGTCGCAGGTGGTGGCGTCGTAGGACGCCACGACCTCCTGCGAGCGACCGTCCTGGGTGACCACGACCGTGACCTGGCCCGCCTCGACCGCGCCGGAACGCGTCGCGAACGACGCCGACGCACTCTTGCCCGACGCCAGACCCACGAACGACCTGGACCCGAACACCGAGGACACCTTCACGTCCACCGGCAGGTCCTCACCGCTCACCGCACGCGCCGAGACCACCACACGCCCCGCCACGCACTGCGTCCTGGCCGAGACCACCACGTCGAACACAGGCCCCACCACGACCGCATCGCTCGCCACCGCGAACACGTGCATGTTGGTCGCGCGCGGCAGGGTGATCGTCGCGAGCGCCTTGCCCTCGGGGACGGCGATCGGAGCCGTGGCGTACAGGCCGCACCCGATGCGCTGGGTCCCCGTGCCGCTGCCGCGAGCGCCCGCCTTGGCGACGAGGATGTTCCCGGCCACGGGCGACCCCGTGCACCAGTCGCTCAGCTCGACCCGCGTCGTCTGGCTCGTCCCGTCGGTGAATCCCAGGACCAGGTCGCCCCCGTGCGTGCCGTTGTTGCTCGAGCCGACCAGCGAGACCTGGCGCGCTGTGCCGATGCTCGCGCGCACGTCGAGCACCTGGCCGTTCGCGCGGACGTTGTCGGGCGCCCCCGGCTCCTCGGCCGCGAGCACGTAGGTGAGCTGCGTGCCGGGGACGAGCCCCGGCACGCCCTGGACGGCGCCCTGCTCGGCGAGCAGGTCACGCAGGAGGTAGGCCCCCTGCCCGTCGAAGTTCGCGTTCGCGGCGCCGGTGTCGCCGATCCCCACGTTGTCGAAGCTGCTGCGCAGCCACGACTCCGCTGCGACGACGACGGTCACCTCACGGGAGACCTCGTGCCCCGCAGCGTCGGTCACGACGACCGTGACGGGGTACGCACCGGGCGCGACGCCCGGAGCGGCCGAGAGCCTCAGCGGGATCTCGCTCGTGGCCGGCAGCCCGTCCGAGACGACGGACCACGGACCCGAGCCGTCCTGGACCTGGACCGCGTCGCTCCCGGTCACCTGGATCTCGCCCGAGACGGTGCCCGGGCCCTGCGCGACGACGCTCGCCACGAGGTCGACCGTCGCGCCCGGTCGGATGACCGGGTGCGCGGTCGAGAGGCCTGCGAACAGGCGGCTCACCTCGACGTCGACGCGGTCGACCGCGCCCGGCGCGGCGTCCTCGCCCGTGGCCCACGCGGTGTGCTCGGCGCTCGTGGCGAACGACAGCGTTCCGGCCGCGGTCAGCTCGGGGCCCGTGAGGTAGGCGCGGTCCACCGCGGTGTCCCCTGCGGTGACCGAGGCCGTGTAGCGGTTCTCGGTCGACGTCCCCGGTGCGGTGATGTGCAGCTCGCTCCGGGCGTAGAACGACTCGTCGAGGTCGATCCGGACGTCGTCGAACAGGGGGGTCGAGAGGCCCCACGTGTCCGTGCCCGGCACGATCGGGTAGATCCCGAGCCCCGACAGGACGTGCCACGCCGACATGGTGCCCAGGTCGTCGTTGCCCGTGACGCCGTCGGGGCCGTCGGTGAAGAGGGTCAGGGCCGCGCGCACCACGTCGTTGGTCTTCCACGGCTGCCCGGTCCACAGGTACACGTACGGCGCGTGGAGGTTGGGCTCGTTGTTGGGGTTGTAGGTGTCCTGGTCGTAGTAGGAGTAGGTGCCGTTGACCCACACCTCGCGGGCCGTCTTCTCGGGGTCCACGAGCAGCTGGTCGTACGCGAAGAACGCGTCGAGCGCGTCGTTGGCGGCGTCCGTGCCGCCGATCAGGTCCACGAGGCCCGGGACGTCCTGCTGGACGAGCCACTGGTACTGGACCGCGGTGCCCTCGTGGAACCCGTCGCTCTTGGCCGGGTCGGGGTCGCCCACGAACAGGCCGTCGGCGTTGCGGGCGCGGAAGGCCCCGGTGCGCGGGTCGAACACCGAACGGTAGCTCTGGCCGCGCGCGGCGTAGCGGTCGGCGTCCTCGTCATGGCCGAGGCCGCGCGCCATGGTCGCGAGCATCGCGTCCGAGAGCGCGTACTCGAGCGTTGCCGAACCACCGTGCTGCAGGTCGTAGTCTCCGGGCTTGCCCGACCGTCCCGGCTCGTGCGGGACGAACCCGCTCGCCAGGTACGTGTCGTTGCCCGCGCGTCCGTTGAACGGCGAGTCGGCGGGGGCCATGTTGTCGGCGCTCTGCTGGAGGACCGCGTAGGCCTCCTCCTCGTGCCCCGCGAGGAGCCCCTGGCTCCACGCGCTCACGAGGAACGGCGTGGCCGGGTCGCCCGTCATGATGTTGGTCTCGACGGTCCCGTAGCCCCAGCGCGGCAGCCAGCCGCCCTGCTCCGCCGCGCGCACCACGGACAGCGCCATGTCCTGCGACTCCTGCGGGGCGAGGAGCGCGAGCAGCTGCTGCTGCGTGCGGTACGTGTCCCACAGCGAGAAGTTCTGGTAGTAGGTGAAGTCCTCGGCGACGTGGACCTCCTGGTCCCAGCCGCGGTAGCGCCCGTCGACGTCGGTGCCCGTGTTGGGGGCCAGGAAGCTCCGGTAGAGCGAGGAGTAGAAGGTGCGCAGGTCGTCCTCTGCGCCGCGCTGGACGGCGACCGACCCGAGCCGCTCCTCCCACGCGGCGGTCGCGGCCGTGCGGGCCTCGTCGAACGTGCCCGCCTCGGCCTCGAGGTTCGCGGAGGCTCCCGCTGCGTCGACGTAGCTCATCGAGGTGGTCGCCTCGACGTCGAGGTCGCCGCCCGTGGTGTCGAACCGGAGGTAGGCGCCCACGCGGCCGTCGCCCGTGGCGCTCGGGGCGCCCGCCGTGACGGTGCCGCCCTGCCAGGTGCCGTAGGTCGTGAAGGGGCGGTCGAACGTCGTGCGCGTGTGGATCGTGAAGGGCTGCGTGTCCTGGCAGAAGCCGCGCTGGGTGATGGTCGTCTCGACCGTGCGGTCGTCGATCACGGTCACGGTCGACCCGGTGACCCGGTTGAGGGCCTGGCCGGTGTTGATCAGCACGTTCGCCTTGTCGGTCGACGGGAACGTGTAGCGCTGGACCGCGGTGTGCTCGTCGGCCGTGAGCTCGGCGTCGATCGTGCCCGCCGACGCCTGGAGCCCCACGCGGTAGTACCCGGGCGAGGCCTCCTCGTCGTCGTGCGAGTACTGCAGGGCGTACTGCCCGTAGTCGGTCGAGGTGACGTCGCCCGTCGTGGGCAGGACGGGCAGCGTGCCACCCAGCCCGCACCCGACCCCCGAGAGGTGCACGAGCGAGAACCCGCGGATGCGGTCGCGCCCGTGGTCGTACCCGACGTTGTGGCCGTTGTCGGGCGAGAACTGCACCATGCCGAACGGGACGCTCGCCCCGGGGTAGGTGTTCCCGTCGTCCTTGGTCCCGATGAACGGGTTGACGTACGAGACGAGGGGCTGGTCCACCGGGACGACCTCGGCCTGGACCGCGGTCGGGGCGGCCGGCGCCGCGCCCGCGGCCGCGGCCGCGGCCGGGAGAGCGGTCGCCGCAGGAACGGCCCCCACGAGGAGCGCGAGCGCCAGGGCGGTCGACGGGATCGGGCTCCGACGGTGCTGCTTCGAACGAGTTGTCGCGTGCTGACGAGGAGTCATACGGCTCGCCCTCCTGCCCACCACGGCGTGGGCTGCTCGGTGTACCCAGCGTCAGTGCTGGGCGTTCTGCACCTTTGCATGGCATGACAGCGCTGTCCACGGGAGCCATAAGGTTGCCGTCCCCCGGTGGCGCGGCACAGCCGGGCGACCACGCGACGCGGCCCACCGCCCGGCGCCCGCTCTGCGACAATGGCCACGATGAGCACCACGACCCCCACCACCCGTCCCGAGCCCGGCCTGGTTCGTCACCTGCCGGCACCGGACGGCTCGGGCACCCCGGACCCTGACGCCCTCTACGAAGGGTTCACCGAGTGGGCCACCGAGACGGGGATCGACCTCTACGCCCACCAGGACGAGGCCGTCATCGAGATCTTCTCGGGCGCGCACGTCATCCTGGCCACGCCCACGGGGTCGGGCAAGTCGCTCGTGGCGGTCGGCGCGCACTACGCGGCCCTCGCCGCGCACCGTGCAGGAACCCCCGGGCGCAGCTACTACACGGCCCCGCTCAAGGCGCTCGTGAGCGAGAAGTTCTTCGCTCTCGTCGCGGTGTTCGGGTCCGCGAACGTGGGCATGATGACGGGCGACTCGTCGGTCAACCCGACCGCACCGATCATCTGCTGCACCGCGGAGATCCTCGCGAACATCGCGCTGCGCGACGGCGCCGACGCGGACGTCGCGCAGGTCGTCATGGACGAGTTCCACTACTACGCGGACCCGCAGCGCGGCTGGGCCTGGCAGGTCCCGCTCCTCGAGCTGCCCCAGGCGCAGTTCGTGCTCATGTCCGCGACGCTGGGCGACACGAGCACGTTCACCGAGGACCTCGAGACCCGCACGGGACGCCCCGTCGCCGAGGTCACGAGCGCCGAGCGTCCCGTGCCGCTCACGTTCGCCTACGTCGTCGAGCCGCTGGGCGAGGTCATCGAGGAGCTCGTCACGACGCACCGGGCGCCCGTCTACGTCGTGCACTTCACCCAGAAGGACGCGGTCGACCGCGCCCAGGCCCTGCTGAGCATCAACGTCGCGAGCCGCTCGGAGAAGGACGCGATCGCGGCCGAGCTGGGCGACTTCCGCTTCACGTCGGGGTTCGGCAGGACGCTCAGCAAGTTCCTGCGCCACGGCGTGGGCGTGCACCACGCGGGCATGCTGCCCAAGTACCGTCGCGTGGTCGAGCGCCTGACCCAGGCCGGGCTGCTCAAGGTCGTGTGCGGCACCGACACCCTGGGCGTCGGCATCAACGTCCCCATCCGCACCGTCCTCATGACGAGCCTCGTGAAGTTCGACGGCGAGCGCATGCGCCACCTCACGGCACGCGAGTTCCACCAGATCGCGGGCCGCGCCGGCCGTGCGGGCTACGACACGCTCGGTGAGGTCCTCGTCATGGCCCCCGAGCACGTGATCGAGAACCGCAAGCTGCTCGCCAAGGCCGGGGACGACCCCAAGAAGCTCAAGAAGATCGTCCGCAAGAAGGCACCCGCAGGTGCGGTCAACTGGACCGACGCGACGTTCGAGCGTCTGCGCGACGCCGACCCCGAGGCCCTGACCAGCCACTTCACGGTCAACCACGCCATGGTGCTCAACGTGCTCGCCCGTGGGGACAAGGGCGAGGACCCGGTCCGAGCCATGAAGCACCTGCTCACGGCCAACCACGACACCGAGGCCCAGCGCGAGCGCCACGTGCGCCAGGTGTTCCGCATCTACCGCTCGCTGCGCGTCGCGGGCATCGTCGAGCGCGTGCGCGTGCCCGACCCGACGTACCCGAGCGGGCAGCGCCCCACGGTGCGCCTCACGGTCGACCTGCCGCGCGAGTTCGCGCTCAACCAGCCCTTGTCGCCGTTCGCGCTCGCGGCGCTCGACCTGCTCGACGTCGAGTCCCCCACGCACGCGCTCGACGTCGTCTCGGTCCTGGAGGCCACGCTGTCCGACCCGCGCCAGGTGCTCGTCGCGCAGCAGCACCGGGCCCGCGGCGAGGCCGTGGCGGCCATGAAGGCCGAGGGGTACGAGTACGAGGAGCGCATGGCGCTGCTCGAGACCATCACGTGGCCCAAGCCCCTCGCAGAGCTGCTCGAGCCCGCGTTCGTCACGTACAAGCACTCGAACCCGTGGGTCTCCGACGCCGAGCTCTCGCCCAAGTCGGTCGTGCGGGACATGGTCGAGCGGGCCATGACCTTCGGAGAGTTCGTGTCCGTGTACGGCCTGGACCGCACCGAGGGTGTCGTGCTGCGCTACCTCGCGGACGCGTACCGCTCGATGCGCCAGACGATCTCCGAGGAGCACCGCACCGAGGAGGTCCAGGACATCACCGAGTGGCTGGGCGAGCTGGTACGGGGCACCGACTCTTCGCTGCTCGACGAGTGGGAGCGCCTGGCCAACCCGGTCGACGACGACGCGGACGACGAGGTCGGCGACGGCCCGCTGTCCGGCACGGGCGCCGAGGCCCCGGTCCGTCCCGTCACGGGCAACCCGCGCTCGTTCCGCGTCCTGGTCCGCAACGCCCTGTTCCGCCGGGTCGAGCTCGCGGCGCGCGAGAACTACGACGCGCTCGAGGCCCTCGACAAGGCGAGCGGCTGGGACGGCGACGCGTGGGCCGACGCGCTCGACCCGATGTTCGAGCTGCACGGCAACGACGCGATCGGCGTGGACGCCGCGGCGCGCTCGTCGGCCCTCGTGCAGATCTTCGAGAACGGCGTGCGCCCCGACGGCGAGCGCGTCGAGCCCGGCACGTGGTTCGTCCGCCAGGTGCTCGACGACCCGGCCGGCGACCACGACTGGGCGATCAGCGCCGTCGTCGACCTCGCGGCGAGCGACGAGGCCGGTGCCGTGGTGCTGAGCGTCGTGGCGGTCGGGACGATCTGACGGGGTCTACCGGACCACGTCGTCGGCCGGGCGGCGGGGCGTCCGGGGGGACGTCGCGCTGTATCCCAGTCGCAGCACCATCTGAGGCGCCCCCGCGTCGAGCGCCGCCGCGAGCGCGGCCCGCGTGGTCGGGTTCTCCAGGACCGTCGTCGCGAACGAGGCGTGCACGAAGTAGGTGGTCGCGGTCAGCAGGACGCGTTCGAGGGCCTGGCCCGCTGCGAGCCAGTCACGCACGGAGTCGCCGGGGGTCGTGAGGACCGCGAGCGTCGACCGGTGCTCGAACGCGGCCCGGTCGCTCGTGCGGTCGCCGCCGAAGTGCCGCACGGGGGCCAGCGCGTCGTCGCTCGCAGGACCGAGCGCCGCGACCGGGATCCCGTCGGGCCGGTCGGGGTCGCTCGTGACCCAGCGCGCCTGCTCGACGCGGCCCGTGTGGTCCTTGCCGGCGGCCTCCTCGGCCTCGCGCACGAGGTCCAGCAGCACGGTCCGCTCG
Source organism: Oerskovia sp. NPDC060287 (assembly GCF_042726775.1). Taxonomy (NCBI): domain Bacteria; kingdom Bacillati; phylum Actinomycetota; class Actinomycetes; order Micrococcales; family Cellulomonadaceae; genus Oerskovia; species Oerskovia sp. NPDC060287. The sequence continues at coordinate 5,129 of NZ_JBHXBO010000096.1, read as the reverse complement.
GGCGCCTGCGGCGCGAGCGTCACGAGCCGTGCCCCCTCGGACGTCGCCGCCCTGTCGAGGTCGTCGACGACGTCGGCGTCGAGCGGCTGGTCCTCGAACGGCACCCGTGACGTGGCACGCCGCTCGATCGCGACCGCGAGGTCGAGCTCGTCGGCGTCGGGCAGGACGCCCGGCACCAGGTCGACGCGGGCGACCAGGGCAGGGTCGGCGTCGTCGGGCAGCAGCGTCAGCACCGGACGGAAGGACTCGCGGCGCGCCGCGACGCGCAGGTTCGCGAGGAACGCGCCACAGCTGATGAGCATCTCCCGGCCTGCGGGGTCGGCGTGCGTCAGCCGGCGCGAGTCGTCGGCCAGGACGTCGAGCGTGGTGCCGCGCACGCGGACCGACCACGGCTGGGTGTTGTGGACGCTGGGGGCCCGCGACGCGGCCGCGAGGATCCGTTCGATACGAGGGTCGTCGATGCTCATGTGCGTTCTCCCTGCTCCGATGCGCCCCTGACGCATCCCCTGCCGGCGGTCACCTCTGCCACCTCGAGCCTCTCAGGACGGGCCGGGGTCGGCCAGGGACGAAGGTCCTCGCGGGCCTGAGGTGCAGGTCACACGCTCGGCGCCCGGGACGGGAGCGAGCGCGTCGTGGCCCACCACGACAGGCTCGCTCCCCCGTCCTACCGTGGCCTCATGAGCGCACGCGACCAGGAGACGACACCGCACGAGGGAGAGCAGCACCAGACCGAGGGGACCGGGTCGCGGCTCAACAGGCTGCGCGCCGGGGTGCTCGGCGCGAACGACGGGATCGTCTCGACCGCGGGCGTGGTCGTGGGTGTCGCCGCCACCAGCACGTCGATCCCCGTCATCGCGACCGCGGGCGCCGCCGCGCTGCTCGCCGGGGCCCTGTCGATGGCCGCGGGCGAGTACGTCTCGGTGAGCACGCAGCGCGACACCGAGGAGGCCATGCTCGCCAAGGAGCGCCAGGAGCTCGCGACCATGCCCGACGAGGAGCTCACCGAGCTCGCGGGGATCTACCGGGCCAAGGGGCTCACGCCCGAGCTCGCGCACGAGGTCGCCGTCCAGCTCACGGCGCACGACCCGCTCGCGGCGCACGCCGACGCCGAGCTCAACATCGACCCCGACGACCTGACCTCGCCGTGGGAGGCCGCGGTCGCCTCGATCGTCTCGTTCACGGTGGGTGGTCTGCTCCCCATGGCCGCGATCCTCCTGTCCCCCACCGCAGCACGGATCCCCGTGACGTTCGTCGCGGTCGTCCTGGCGCTGGTCCTCACGGGTTGGGGCAGCGCGAAGCTCGGGCAGTCGCCGACCCGGCGGGCCACGATCCGCACGGTCCTGGGTGGCGCGATCGCCATGGCGGTGACGTACGGGATCGGCTCGCTCGTCGACGTGAACGTCTAGCGGGACCCCGCTCCGCGGCTCAGTGCATGAACGGCCCGAAGATGGCGGCCACCATCGCCGCTGCCCGATCGGCGTCCCCCTCCGCGATCGCCTCGACCAGCTCGTGGTGGCGACGGTGGGCCGCGTCCTCGTCCTCGTGCTCCTCGTCGCGCATGTGGACCGCGAAGACGTCGAGCATGCTGGAGTAGAGCTGCAGGTAGAGCGGGTTGTGCGTGGCCGCCACGATCGCACGGTGCAGGTCGAGGTCGGCGCCTGCCCGCTGGTCGCGGTCCCCTGTCGACCAGATCGATGCGCGTCGGTCGCGCAGCTCGCGCAGCAGCTCGACGTCGGCTTCCGAGCGGCTCGATGCGGCGAGCGAGGCCGCGGTGCTGTCCAGGGCGAGGCGCAGCTCCAGGTAGTGGCGACGGCTGCCCCCGGCGAGCTGACGTTCCAGGGTGCTCGTCAGCTCGGAGCTGGAGATGACGAAGGTGCCGCGGCCCTGCTCACGGCGCAGCAGACCCGCGTGCACCAACGACTGGAGCGCTTCGCGGACCGTGTTCCGCCCCACCCCGAACTCCGCCACCAGGTCGGTCTCGGTCGGTATCCGTTCGCCGACCGGCCAGCGACCGGAGACCACCTCGTCGCGGAAGCGCTCGACCGCCTGGTCGATCAGACCTGCTCGACGCATCGGCCGCCGTGTGTCAGACTCACCTGGATTCATCCCATGATCCCATCATTCGCCGATCTCATCGTGGAGTTTAGCGTGACGACACTCTCTCCAGCGCGCATCCCGGTACGCCGTGGGCGCCTGACCGTGTGGGCCGGCCTTGCCGTCGCGCTGACGGCGGTCAACCTCCGCACGGCCGTGACCGGATTCACCCCGCTCCTCGAGATCATGGGGTCCGACCTCGGGTTCGGGGTGGCCCTGGCAGGCCTGCTCGGGACCGTGCCTGCGGCGTCGTTCGCCGTCTTCGGGTTTCTCGCCCCGGTGGTGACGAGGAGGTTCGGGCTCGAGCGCACGGCCACGGTGGCGCTGAGCCTGACCGCCCTGTCGCTCGTGGTGCGCGCCTTCTCACCGACTCCCCTGGCGCTCGTGCTGTCGACCGTGCTGGCCCTGGCCGGGATCGGCGCCGCGAACGTCGTGATCGTCCCCCTGGTGAAGGCCTGGTTCCCCGACCGGATCGCCCTGTGGACCTCGCTCTACCTGCTCCTGATGCAGACGGGTCAGTTCGTCGCCCCGCTGCTGGCCGTCCCGGTGGCGGAGGCGACGAGCTGGCGGCTCTCGGTAGGGGTCTGGGCGGTCCCGGCCGCGCTGGCCGCGGTGGTGTGGCTCGTCCTGGCAGCGCGGCTGCCCGCCGACCACCACCGCCCGAGCGTCCCGGCGACCACGGGGGCGAGGCCACGGATCAGCCGGTCGTCGACCGCCTGGGGTCTGGTCGTCCTGTTCGCGATGATGGCCCTGTCCAACTACGGGATCATCACCTGGGTGCCGGCCGTGCTCACCGACGCGGGCGGGAGCCCGGCCCTGGGCGGCTCCATGATCGCGCTGTACTCGGCCTGGGGCGTGGCTGCGGCGTTGGTGGTCCCGCACGTGGCCACGCGCATGGCGAACCCGTTCGTCGTGGTCGTCGCGTGCTCGGTCGTCCTGATGGCCGGCTACCTGGGCCTAATCCTCTCCCCGCTCGGCGGCACGGTGCTCTGGGTGTGCGCCCTCGGGATCGGGGTGAGCACGTTCCCGCTCTGCATGACGCTGATCAACCGCCGGACCAGGACCCCGGAGTCGGCATCGGCCGTCTCCGGCTTCGTCCAGGGGATCGGCTACGGCCTGGCCTGCTTCGGCCCGCTGGGCCTGGGCCTTCTCCGCGAGGCGACCGGCTCGTGGACGATCCCGCTCCTCGCGCTCGCAGCGACCGTGGTCCCCGGAGTGGTCGCCGGCTGGTTCGCCTGCCGTCCACGCTTCGTGGAGGACTCGGCGACACGACCGCCGCAACAAGCCGCCACCTTCCCGCACCCCCCGCAGACGCGCGCCTAGGGGCACAATCTCCCTGTGGCCAAGAAGCAGAAGTCCTCCCCCCACGCAGGCACCCCCGCGCTCGTCGCGCTCGAGAAGGCCGGGGTCCCGCACACCGTGCACCCCTACGAGCACGACCCGTCGTCCGACCTGAGCTACGGGCTCGAGGCGGCGGCCGCGATCGGCATCCCGGCCGAGCAGGTGTTCAAGACCCTGGTCACCTCGGTCGACGGGACGCTCGTCGTGGGCGTCGTGCCCGTGGACCGCAAGCTCGACCTCAAGGCGCTCGCCCACGCGGCGGGCGGCAAGAAGGCCGCGATGGCCGAGCAGGCCGCGGCCGAGCGTGCGACCGGGTACGTGGTGGGCGGCATCTCGCCCCTGGGCCAGCGTCAACGGCTGCGCACCGTGATCGACGAGTCGGCACTGGCGTTCGACGCCGTCTACGTCTCGGGCGGGCGCCGCGGGCTCGACGTGGGCCTGGCCCCCGCGGACCTGGTCTCCCTCACGGGCGCGGTGACAGCACCCATCGCTCGCGACTGACGGGCCCGTCCTCGGCCGCCCTGGCGCTGCCCTCCGACGGGTAACACTGTCTCAGCATGTGCGACGGGCCTTCCGGTCCGTGGACACCGTTCCTAGAGTGACGAGCGTGCCCGAGCGGTACCCACCGCGCCGGCACGCACGTCTCAGCCCGACCCCGCCCGCGCCGTCCTGCGTGCATCCCCGCCGCCGCCCTGCCAGCCCATGAGCCCTCAGGAGGACATCATGTCCGCACCCCTCGACACGACCGAGAAGATCGCCGCCTACGCCCACCCCGACCGCCTCGTCTCCACGGACTGGCTCGCCGAGCACCTGCACGACGAGAACGTCGTCGTCGTCGAGTCCGACGAGGACGTGCTGCTCTACGAGACCGGGCACGTCCCGGGCGCCGTCAAGGTCGACTGGCACACCGACCTCAACGACCCCGACCTGCGCGACTACCTCGACGGCAAGGGCTTCGCCCAGCTGCTCGGCTCCAAGGGCATCTCGCGCGACACCACGGTCGTCCTGTACGGCGACAAGAACAACTGGTGGGCCGCGTACTCGGCATGGGTCTTCACGCTGTTCGGCCACGAGGACGTCCGCCTCCTCGACGGCGGGCGCGGCAAGTGGATCGCCGAGGGCCGCGAGACCACGACCGACGTCCCCACGCCCGAGCCCGTCGAGTACCCCGTGGTCGAGCGCGACGACGAGACGATCCGCGCCTTCAAGGAGGACGTGCTCGCTCACCTGGGCAACGGCCCGCTGGTCGACATCCGTTCGCCGCAGGAGTTCACGGGCGAGCGCCTGCACATCCCGGACTACCCCGAGGAGGGCGTGCTGCGCGGCGGTCACATCCCCACGGCGCGCAACGTCCCGTGGGCGACCGCGGTCGCCGAGGACGGCACCTACAAGTCGCGCGAGGAGCTCGAGGCGATCTACCAGGAGGGCGGCCTGGGGCTGTCGACCGACGACGAGGTCATCACCTACTGCCGTATCGGCGAGCGTTCGAGCCACACGTGGTTCGCGCTGACGTACCTGCTCGGCTTCGACAAGGTCCGCAACTACGACGGCTCGTGGACCGAGTGGGGCAACGCGGTCCGCGTCCCGATCGTCAAGGGCACCGAGCCGGGCGAGGTCCCCGCGCGCCTCTGAGGTGACGCCCCGCACGGGGCGCTCTCCTGGTGCCCGACGGCGGTGGGCCGGGTCGCGGACCC
>NZ_JBHXBO010000095.1:0-15764 GCF_042726775.1 Oerskovia sp. NPDC060287 | reverse complement strand
GTCCACAGGACTGTGGACGGGGCCTCGTGGGCGGGAAGATCAGCCGACGCGGACGAACGTCGGGTTGTTCTGCCAGATCTTGCTGTACTTGACGGTGCTGCCCGGGGTCGTGGCCTCGATCTGCATGCCGTTGCCGGCGTAGATCGCGACGTGACCGGGGGTCCAGATGATGTCGCCGGGGCGAGCCTCGGAGGCCGAGACCGCGGTGCCCGCGTTGCGCTGCGCACCGGACTGGTGCGGGAGCGAGACGCCGAGCTGGCCGTACACGTACTGGACCAGGCCCGAGCAGTCGAAGCCGCTGGGCGAGGAACCGCCGTAGACGTAGGGCACGCCCACGTACTTCATGGCGATGTCGACGACCGACGAGCCGGAGGCCGCGGGCGCCGGGGCGGCGGCCTGGACCGTCTGCGTCGCGGCGGGCGTCGCACGCTCGACCGAGCGCGAGGCTGCGGCGGCGCGCTGCGGTGCAGGGGCGGGGGCCGGCTCGGGCTCGGGCTCCGGCGCGGGGGTGACCGCGACGGGGGCCTGCTCGATCGCGAGCGCCGCGTCGGCGGCGACCGTGACGACGGGGCTGGTCTGCAGTGCTTCGCGGGCCTGAGCGGTGACGGCAGCGAGGTCGACCGTGCCGACCGACGTCTTCGCCTGGTCGGTCGAGGGTGCCGCGTTCGCCGGGGCCGTGAAGACCGAGATCAGCAGACCCGACGACGCCGCGACGACGGCGCTGCGACGGGCGACGGAGCTGACGCTCGACGCGGCGGAGCGCCCGAGCGACGTCAAGGGGGTGATGGGGCGGTGCGCAGCACGGTGGCGCGCGGAAGGACGTGAGGTCACGAGTGTTCTCCTGGACGCCTGAGAGGTCAGCTGTCGGGTTCGGGTCGGAGAAGCTCTACCCGGCCGTGCGGACCGAGGTCCGTGCGGCTTCACCCCAAGGACACCGTCACCGGTGCCCACAAGAATGGGTCCCCCACCCCTGTCATGGGTGTAGTTCGTGGCCTCGGGAGGTGACAGGGTTCGGCGTCCACCCGAGGGCTCCGGCGAGAAGGTTCTCTGCGAAGCAGAATCGACGGTACATGGCAAGCGACGGATTGTCACAGTGAGGTAACGAACTCCGCGAGTCGGACATCGATCCCTTTCGACGACGAACCGCACCTTCCACGGGAGGGCGCGGCCCGCCGTCAGGCACCTCGGGACCCCCCGCCTCAGGCGGGCTTGGTCGCCTTGCCGTCCAACCACAAGGTGTCCGACTCGTCCCGGTGCGTACCGGTCGACCCGACGTGCTTGCTGTCGATCGTGGGCCCCTTCTTGATGACGTGGACGAGCGCCATCGCGTGCCCGCGCCCCAGACCGTAGTCCTCCTTGAGCCACTCCACGATCACGCCCGCCTTGACCGACGGGTCGTCGAAACCCTTCTCCTGCGCGATCGCCAGGAGCTCGCGCGGGGTGAGCCCCGTCTTGTCCTCGATGGTGTCCAGGTACGCCTGAAAAGACATGGGATCCTCTGCTCTCCTCGTCCAGCGGGTGCGGTCGAGGGTCAGACCGCAGGGACCGGCAGAACTCATCGGTCAGGACGCGGGGCCCGCCTGCCGCGCAGCGCGTCGATCCCTGCCGTCTGCGCGTCGGCCATCGACTGCGCTCGGCTGTCCACAGGCCACGTGGTGCACCCGGACTGCTCCGGGCAACCTTTGCTACTGTCCCTACGACCGCTACGACTCCAGGGGGAATCGATGTCTTCGATGGTCGGTGCGGACGTCGGTCCACGTCGCGGGCACCGGGTCCGACGTGGAGAAGATCGCCGGGGACATCCGACGCGCGACGAACATCCGAGACGAGTCGGAGCTGGTCCTCGATCACGAGACAACGACCCGCGGACCGTCACTCTTGCCGACGGCACCCAGCACGGCTATTCCGGCCCAGGGGACACGTGGTGCTGGCAGCACAGCGACTACTGGGACATGGACAGGGCCGCTCTCTTCATTCAAGCCGCGATCACCGTGGGACGAGACGAGCTGGTGGCCGTCCGATGAGACGCAGGCACCAAGCACTCGTCGCCATGTCCTTGCTGGCCTGCCTCACGACAGGATGCACCGGCCCCGAGAGATCGGTGGAGTCGATGCAGGACGTCAGGGCCGTCGCCGAGCAGGGCGAAGAGCTGCTCGGCGAGGTACGCACGGCGATCGACCAGGCCGTGGGGCCGGTCGTGTGGGAGGAGGAGCGCGACGAGCACTTCACCGAGACGGGCGAGGTCATCGACGGAATCCGCCTCGAGGAGTACAGGTCGGCGAACTGGGTGATCGACGAACCTCTCGTCGCGGACCCCGACACATGGACCGCAGCCCTCGAAGCCACAGCATCGACGCTTCAGGACCACGGGTACTCGACCGACACCCAGGTCCTCGGTCCCGAGGAGCACGCCGTCGTCGTCTGGCACGACGACACGGGGCGAAGGGTCGAGCTCGGCGGCAGCTCGGCCACCGTCCTGCACTTCGCGTCAGGCCCACAGCTCGGCGAGGCAACCACCCCGTAGCGGCACCAGCGGTGACGATGCACGATCCCACTGACTTGAGGAGTTGCTAAACTCACCAAGTCCCCAGGAGGTCCTGTGCCCACCACCGCCACCACGGCGCCGCTCTACGCGATCAAGGCCGAGCTCTTCCGCTCGCTCGCGCACCCCACCCGCATCCAGGCCCTCGAGGTGCTCAGCGCCGCGCCCCACCACGAGGCCCCCGTGTCCGACCTGCTCGCCGCGACCGGCGTCGAGGCCTCGGTCCTGTCCCAGCACCTCGCGGTCCTCAAGCGCGCCGGCGTCGTGGAGTCGTCGCGCACGGGCAACACCGTCGTCTACCGGCTGAGCAGGCCCCTGGTCGCCGAGCTGCTCGTCGTGGCGCGCGCCTTCCTGCGCGAGACCCTCGATGCATCCGGCCGCCAGCTCGCGGCCGCGGACGAGCTGCCCCCGCTCCACGGGGAGAGCGAACGGACCGGACAGTGAGCCGGGCGGGTCGCTCGGTACGCGACCTGCTGCCGTCGCGCGCCGACGTCGACCTCCGGCCGAGGACGCTGCGCTCCGACCTGCTCGCCGGGATCACGGTCGGCGTGGTCGCCCTGCCCCTCGCGCTGGCGTTCGGCGTGAGCGCCGGCGTGGGCCCCGGCCCCGGCCTCGTGACGGCCGTGGTCGCGGGCATCGTGGCCGCGGTGTTCGGCGGCTCGCGCGTCCAGGTCAGCGGGCCGACCGGCGCGATGGCCGTCGTCCTGGCCCCCATCGTCGCCCAGCACGGCCCCGCGGCCGTGCCGCTCGTCGCGATCCTCGCGGGCGTCGTCGTGCTCCTGGCCGGGGTGACGCGGCTCGGCCGCGTCGTGACCTTCATCCCGTGGCCCGTGGTCGAGGGGTTCACGGCCGGGATCGCCGCGATCATCTTCCTCCAGCAGGTGCCCGCAGCCCTGGGCGTCACGGGCGCGGTGGGAGGCAACCCGCTGCGCGTGGCCGTCGACTCCGCCGTCGCCGCGTTCGGGGACGGTCCGACCGCCCTGTGGACGCTCGGGACGGTGGCGCTCGTGGCCGTCGTGATGCTCGTCCTCCCCCGCGTCGCGCCCGCACTGCCCGCCTCGCTCGTCGCGGTCGTGCTCGCGACCGTCGTCGCTCAGCTCGTCGACGCACCCGTCGCACGCATCGGCGCGCTCCCCGACTCGCTGCCACTGCCGTCCCTGCCGCACCTCGACGCCGGGATGCTGCGGTCGCTGATCGGCCCCGCGGTCGCGGTCGCGGCGCTCGCCGCGATCGAGTCCCTCCTCTCGGCCCGCGTCGCCGCGGCCATGCCGTCCCCCGCGCCGGCCGGGCGGCGCGGGGCGACCGGGAGCGCGACCGTGCCCGACGACGCGACCCACCGCTACGACCCCGACCGGGAGCTCGTGGGACAGGGGCTCGCGTCGATCGCGAGCGGCGCGTTCGGCGGCATGCCCGCGACCGGGGCCATCGCCCGCACCGCGGTCAACGTGCGCGCCGGGGCCCGCACGCGGCTCGCGGCCGTCGTGCACTCGGTCGTGATCCTGGGCGTCATCTACCTCGCGACCGGCCCCGTCTCCGCCATCCCGCTCGCCGCGCTGGCCGGGGTCCTCATGGTCACCGCGGTGCGGATGGTCTCGGTCGCGACCCTCCGGGCCGTGCTGACCTCGACGCGCGCGGACGCCGTGGTGCTCGTCGTGACAGCGGTCGTGACCGTCGCGGTCGACCTCATCGAGGCGGTGCAGATCGGGCTGCTCGTCGCGGCGTTCTTCGCGCTGCGCTCGGTCGCGAAGGCCGCCGCGGTGCACCGCGAGCCCCTCCCGGGGCCGGCCCAGCCGGGTGACGAGCACATCGCGCTCTACCGTCTCGACGGCGCCATGTTCTTCGGCGCCGCCGACCGCATCCACGCGCAGATCCGCGACGACCAGGACGCTCTGGTCGTCGTCCTGCGGCTCTCGCACCTGCGCCTCGTCGACGCGACGGGTGCCCACGCGCTCGGGGAGCTCGTCGCGGACCTCGAACGCTCGGGCGTCACGGTCCTGGTCAAGGGCATCCAGCCCGCGCACCTGCCCGTGCTCACGCGCGTCGGCGTGCTCGACGAGCTGCGCCACGAGAAGCACCTGTTCGAGGACCTCCCGCCCGCGATCGAGCACGCGCGCTCGCACGTCGCGCGGGCCCAGGAGGCGGCCCCCGACGTGGAGACCCGAGCAGCGCTCAGCGGTTGACGTCGAGCGTCAGCAGCACCGTGACCGTGTCGCCCAGCTCGACGTCCTCGGCCGCGCGGATCCGGTCCTTGAGCGGGACGACGTACAGCCCGTCCTTCGCGAACAGCGACGTGGTCCACGTCGTCGCCCCGATCCGGGCCGAGACGGGAATCATGCCCCAGCCGTAGGTCACGAGCGACGCGACCTCGCGGATGCGGGCGCTCTCCGCGTCGGGCACGGACACGAAATGGAAGGGCGCGGGTCCGCGCCAGTGCCACACCTCGCCCACGGCCTCGATCTCCATCCGCCCAGCATCGCCCCTGCGCGCCGAGCCCGCTGCCCGGCCTCCGGGACGGTCCCGTGCCGGTACGTGCCCGCCGGCACGGCGGCTGGCAGACTCTGCCTCCATGACGCCCGACCTCGCCATGCTGCGCGACCTCGTCGAGTCGACGCCGGAGATCCGGCGGTGGCCCGGCAGCGGCGCCCCGGAGAGCTGGGCCCGGGCGGCCGAGGCCCGGGTGGGGCGGCTCCCGGCGTCGTACCGCTGGTGGCTCACGGAGACCCGCGCGAGCCGCGTCGGGCATGTGGACGTCGCGTCCCTCGCGGACCCGGGGCACGTCGCGGAAGCGGACGACGCCCTCACGGCCGGGTGGCGCCTCACCGGCGACAGGTTGTGCTTCGCGAACGAGCCCGACGGCGCGGAGACCTTCTCGATCGCTCTCGACCGGACCGGCGGCAACGGTGAGCACCCGGTCGTGCGCGTCGACGGCTCCGACGGGTCCGAGGAGGTCGTCGCCGAGACGTTCGCGGGGTTCGTGTCCGTGCAGGTGGCCCTGCTGCGCGGCCTGGGCGACGGGCCGAACCCCACGATCGCCGAGCTCTGGCGCTCGACGCCGGGCGTGCTGCGACCCGACGGGCTCACGGTCCACGGCCCGCACCGCTTCTCCGAGGCCAACGCAGCGCACGACGTGCCGCGCCTCGCACCCCACTGGGTGCTGGTCGGTGAGGACGGTGAGGGGGCGGGACTGTTCATGCGGCGTCACGGCCGCGACCGGACGAGCGTCCACCGCCTCGACCTCGCGGCGTTCGCCGGGTCGCACCCCGGCGAGGGCGGGTCGCGCATCGAGGCCGACGGCGAGCTCGTGACGACCGACCTGCTCGTCTGGCTCGGCCTGCTCGGCGGCGGCCCCGCCGCCTGAGGGCGCCGCGCGGGACAGGTCGGTCGTCGTCGGGCCGACGACTGACCGCAGCCGCCTAGCGTCTCGTCGCGGCCGCCACCGCTCGATCGAACGCGCCCGCGAGCGCCTCGCGCACCGCGTCCGGTTCGGCGGGCGCGCACCGTGACGCCACGGTCGCGGCCAACGCGGCGAGGTCGCGCTCGGGGCCGCCCAGGACGTTGCGCTGCGTGAGGATCACCGGTCGCCCCCGGGCGGTGCGAGGTCGGGAACGTTCTGGTCGAGCAGGTCCGCGAAGGTCTCCGCGAGGACGTACCGCTCCCCCGTGTCGTGGTCGGACGTCACGACCGGCCCGTCGTCCGTGACGACGAGCGGGTTTCCCGACCCGTCGAACCCGATCACGAGGCCTTCCTCCGCGACATCCCAGCCGTTCGTGCGAAAGGTGCGCGTCAGGGTCGCGACGTCGGTGTCCTCGAGCAGCGGGGCGTTGCGCAGCCCGTGGACGGGGACACCCACGAAGCAGCCGCCGTGCCGCCCGACGAGCTCCACGTAGCCCGGGTCGAGAGCTACCCCGAGGCCGCGCACGGCCTCCTCGAGCTGGGCGCGCGTCGCGGGCTCGCCCGCACCGTAGAGGGCGACGGCCGCGTCGAGCCGGGCCAGGAGGTCGGGTGGGAGCGCCATGCCGGCCACCGTAGCCGCGGGGTGGGACACCCCGCCCGACGGCGCCGCGCACGCGGGTGCGTGTGTCACCGGCGCGCGTGACGATGAGGCGACACGTCCCGCCCCTGACCCACGAGGTGCACCATGACCAGGTTCGTCGTCGACGCCGGCACCGCCCTGCGACTGGCCGCGGAGGACGCCCAGGTCCCGGACGCCCACGGGCTGCTCGCCCCGACGCTCCTGCGGTCGCAGACCCTGTCAGCGCTGCACGAGGCCGTGCACCACGGCGATCTCTCGGCCGAGGTCGGGCGCGAGCGCCTGGCGCAGGTCGGCCGCCTCCCGGTCAGGTTGTTCGGGGACGCCGTGCTGCGTCGTACGTCGTGGAAGGTCGCCGACGAGCTGGGCCTGGCTTCGACGTACGACGCCGAGTACGTGGCCCTCGCCCGGCTCCGGGGCATCGCGCTCGTGACCGCGGACGGCGAACTGGCCCGTGCCGTCGTCGGGGTGATCGAGACCGCGCCGTACGAGGCGCTGCTCGACGCGGAGGCATGAACGACTCCACGGCTGCGGCGCACCGGCCGAGCCGGACAGCCGGTAGTGTCGCCCTCTTCGGGGGGCCTGCTCGCTGGAGTCTTGAAGGAGTGCCATGCTCCCTGAACCCGACGTCACCGCAGCAGTCGCCAGGATCTCGACCCTGTTCTCGGGGGCGACGGCCCGCCCCGACGACCGCGGGTGCGGTCGCTGCTTCAGCGACGAGGAGAGCGCGCTGCTCCGTACCCCGAACCGGCCGCTCCCGGACGACCTGGTGCTGCGTGTCGCCGCGAAGGACCCGCTCCACTGGGCCGACCAACCAAGCGTCTTGCGCCGCGTCCTCCCGAGGCTCGTCGTCCTGCTCGTCGACGGCGTCGACATCGACGCCCGGTGGTGCGCCAGAGGCCTGGCCGCAGCCCGGTGGTCCACCTGGCCCGCTGACGAGAGCGAGGCCGTCGAGGCCTTCCTCAATGCCTGGTGGACGCACACCCTGAGATCGGGCGCGTCGTTCTTGCGGGTCGCAGAGGTCTTCATGAGCTGCGCGATCGCGGGCCTGCTCGTCGATCCCTGGCTCGCGACCTGGGACGACGAAGCCACGAGGAGCAGCGTCGTCCGCGAGCGCCGCGAACGCTGTATCGAGGACTGGTGGGAGGACCTCGACCGGGTCGCGTCCCCCTTTCCCTGCTGGTGGGGCACGGACGAGAGCGAGGAGAGAGCCGTCAAGACCTTGCGGTCCTGGATGGGCTGCGCCGAGCGATCCGTTCACTGACGAACCTCAGGAGCCCTGTGCCGCCAGGCGGTCGAGCGCGCCGATGCTCGCCTCGACGATCTGCGCCTGCGCGTCGGCCCGGCTCGTGGTCGGCCGACCGTCTCCCGGTTGCTCGCCGTAGTCCGCGAAGAAGGCGTGGACGCCCCCTGGTACCTCGACGAAGTCGGCGGTGGCGGGCAGGTCGGCGCGGGACGCCTCGATCTTGTCGGGCGTCGTCAGGCCGTCGCGCGATCCCCACACCGAGGTCACCTCGACGTCGGCCGTGCTCATGTCACCCGACGGGTACGAGGCGTGCAGGAGCAGGCCGGTGACCTCGTCGTCGTGCGCGGCGGCGAACGACGCCGCGACGACCCCGCCCAGGGAGTGACCGCCCACCGCCCAGGTGTCGACCTCGTCGAACGCTGCCATCGCCGACGCCGACTGGTTGGGCGACGTGAAGGCGATGCCCAGCGGTTCCTTGAGCGCCACGACCAGGTACCCGGCCTCGGCGAGCGGGCGCAGCACGGCGGCGGTCGCACGCACGTCCACCCGGGCGCCGGGCGAGTAGACCAGGCCGGTCGTCGCCGCCCCGTCCTGCGGGACGAACGCGATCCAGCCCGCCTCGTCGCGGACCTCGACCGAGCCGTCGCTCTCGAGAGCTGCGAGCGCGGGCGCCGTCGCGGGGAAGGGCCGGAGCCACACGACGGCCGCCGCCAGGACGACCAGGAGGGCGATCCCGACACCCACTGCGACCCCACGCAGGACCCGGCGAGCCCGCGGTCGCCGTGGCGAAGGACCACGATCACGTCGGCGGCCACCCAGGAGGGCCGCCGCGAGGACGAGCAGGCCCGCGACCACGCTCGCTCCGAGGACCGCAGCGAGCGCCCAGTGCTGGTGGCGGACGGTGTCGCCGGTCGTCGCGACGACCCAGACGGGCGCTGCGACCAGCGCGACCCCCAGGACGACGAGCAGCAACCGCCCGAGGGTCGTGGCAGGAGATGTCCTGGGCGGGACGGGCGGATCTGCCTCGGTACCCGATGCCGCGCTCGACGTGTTCACCGATGCTCCGTACTTCTCGACGACGCCACAGGGGCTGGGCGTCCGTCACGCTAGCAGCAGCGGGCTCGGCGACGAGGTCGGCAGCGTGCGGGACGACGCCTCCTCTGGACACACTGGTCCGGGCGCGCGCGATGAGTTCCGGGAACGCCCAGGGTCTACCCCGACGACACCACGAGACGGGCCGCGAGCAGACCGGGCCGCTCGAGCTCGACCGACCGAGAGGCTCCGCCATGACCGACATCGAGACCCGCACGCTCGAGGCGCCGGGTGCGACCGTGACCTACGACGTCCGCGGCGACCTGAGCGCCGCCACCCCCGAGGTGCCCGCGCTGCTGCTCATCGGCTCGCCCATGGGGGCCGACGGGTTCGGCACGCTCGCCTCGCACTTCACCGACCGCCCGGTCGTCACGTACGACCCCCGCGGGGTCTCGCGCAGCGTCCGGCCCGACCCCGGGTCGGCCGTCCGCCCCGAGGACCACGCCGACGACCTGCACCGCGTGATCGACGCCCTGGGCGTCGGGCCCGTCGACATCATGGCGAGCAGCGGTGGGGCGATCAACGCGCTCGCCCTCGTGGCCGAACACCCCGAGCAGGTACGGACCCTCGTGGCCCACGAGCCGCCGTCGGGCCCTGCGCTGCCCGACCGCGATGCCGCGCTCGCCGCGGTCCAGGCCGTGGCGGAGACCTACCGGACCCAGGGGTTCGGCGCCGGCATGGCGCGGTTCATCGCCCTGACGAGCTGGGAGGGGCCGTTCCCCGACGACGTCGCAGAGCTCCCCGCGCCGGACCCGGCCGCGTTCGGCTTCCCCGCCGGGGACGACGGGAAGCGCGACGACCCGCTGCTGGGGCAGAACCTCATCTCGTGCACCCACTACGAGCCTGCGTACGACGCGCTCACCTCGGCCTCGACCCGCGTGGTCCTCGCCGCGGGCGACGAGTCGGGTCAGCAGATGGCCGCACGCGCAGCGCGAGCCATCGCGAAGAACCTCGGCTCCGAGGCGGTCGCGTTCCCGAGCGGGCACGGCGGCTTCCTGGGCGACGAGTACGGGATGCCGGGCGACCCTGCGGGCTTCGCCGCGGCCCTGCGGACCGTTCTCGACGGCGACGGTCCGCGCTGAGGATCTCTCGGAGGGCGGCGGGCTCCCGCGGGGTGAGCCCGCCGCCCGGGTGAGCACCGTCGTCGGGCACCTGCCGCCCCGCGTCCCCCAGATGCCAGCAGCGGCGACCGCGAGGACCATGGCCGCATGACGAACCTGCTGACCGCCGACCCGCCGCCCGACACCGTGGCCCGACGCATCGGGCGCATCGTGCTCGGGCTGAGCCTGGTCTTCGCCGGGATCGGGCACCTGACGTTCTCGCGGGACGAGTTCCAGGCCCAGGTCCCCGACTGGTTCCCGGTCGACGAGGACGTGACGGTCCTCGCGTCGGGGGCCGTCGAGATCGCTCTCGGTTCGTCGCTCGTCGTGCTCTCGCGCCGACGCGTCGCGGTGGGGCTCGTCGCGGCAGCGTTCTTCGTCGTGATCTTCCCCGGGAACATCGGTCAGTGGCTCGAGCACAAGGACGGGTTCGGGCTCGACACCGACGCCAAGCGGCTCGGGCGGCTGTTCTTCCAGCCCGTGCTCGTCGCGTGGGCGCTGTGGTCGACGGGCGCGTTCAAGGCGCTGCGCACGCCGCGGGACTGAGGAGACCTACCTGTGCGACGCAGCGTCCCCCGACACCGCGGGCATGCCCAGCGCGGCGTCGACGAGCGTCTCCGCCGCGGCGCGAGCGCGCGCCGCCACGGCAGGGTCCCCCGAGATCGCGGCGGTCGTCTGCGCTCCCTCGGCGAGGATGACGAGCTGACCTGCGAGCGCGGGAGGCGCCCCGACGTCGTCGACCAGTCGCGCGACGAACCGCTCGAACGAGGCCTTGTGCGTGCGGACGGCGTCGGCGACCGCGGGGTGGGTGGTCCCGAGCTCACCGAACGCGTTGATGAAGGCGCACCCGCGGAAGTCGTCGGCGCAGAACCAGTCGGCGAGGTAGTCGTAGATCGCGAGGAGCCGGGCGCGCGGGTCCGGCTCACCCTCGACGCGCTCGGTGATCCCCCGCTCCCACTGCTCGTGCTTGCGCGCGAGCACGGCCAGGACGATGTCGTCCTTCGAGGGGAACGTCGCGTACAGGCGCCGCAGGGACACGCCCGACTCGCGGCGCAGCTCGTCCATGCCGACGGCCGCGTAGCCCTTGGCGTAGTAGAGGCGGTCGGCGGCGTCGACGATCTTCTCCCGGGCGTCCTCTGCAGTCATGCCCACCATCCTACTTGCACCGAGAACGATCGTTCTCTAGAGTCAGGACCAGCGGCGAGAACGATCGTTCTCACGCTCCATCGCGAAGGGACGCATCATGGGCCAGATCATCTCCGGCAACGAGAACAGCACCCCCGTCGAGCTCTACTACGAGGACCACGGGACGGGGCAGGCCGTCGTCCTCGTCCACGGCTACCCGCTCGACGGGAACAGCTGGGAGCGTCAGTCCCGCGTCCTGCTCGACGCCGGGTACCGCGTCATCACCTATGACCGCCGCGGGTTCGGCCGGTCCAGCAAGGTCGGGACGGGCTACGACTACGACACGTTCGCGGCCGACCTCGACGCCGTCCTCGAGACCCTCGACCTGCGCGACGTGATCCTCGTCGGCTTCTCCATGGGCACGGGCGAGCTCGCCCGCTACGTCAAGAACCACGGCCACGACCGCGTGGCCAAGCTCGCGTTCCTCGCCTCGCTCGAGCCCTTCCTCGTCCAGCGCGACGACAACCCCACGGGCGTCCCGCAGGAGGTGTTCGACGGGATCGCCGAGACGGCCCGCGCCGACCGCTTCGCCTGGTTCACGCAGTTCTACAACGACTTCTACAACCTCGACGAGAACCTCGGCGAGCGCATCTCCCAGGAGGTCGTCACCGCGAGCTGGAACACCGCGACCGGCTCGGCCCCCGTCGCCGCCTACGCCGTCGTACCCACCTGGATCGAGGACTTCCGCGACGACGTCGCGGCCGTCCGGGCGAGCGGCAAGCCCGCGCTCATCCTGCACGGCACGGCCGACCGCATCCTGCCGATCGACTCGACGGGCCGTCCGTTCCACGCGGCCTTCCCCGAGGCCGACTACGTCGAGGTCGACGGCGCACCGCACGGCCTGCTCTGGACCCACGCGGAGGACGTCAACCGGGCGCTGCTCGCGTTCGTCCAGAAGTAGCCGTCGCCCCGCACGGCGCACCGGGCCCCGTGGTCCGGTGCGCCGCGTCGGTGTGCGGGGTGGGCGACCGCCGGGCTACACGGTCGCGGGGAACGCCTTGCGCGCGACCACCACGACGACGAGCCCCACGAGCACCAGCGCCGCCCCCACGAACGGAAGCCACCCGGCGCCGTACCCCGCGAGCACGGCACCGCCCAGGGCCGCTCCCCCACCGATCCCGATGTTCGCGGTCGAGTTCACGAGCGCTCCCACGACGTCGGGCGACGCGCCGTGCGTGCGGATCGCGGCCGTCTGGAAGATCGACGCCACGCCGCCGAACCCCGCTCCCCACACCGCGGCGGCCACGAGCACCGGGGCGAGGGCGGGGAACGCGAGGCCCAGTGCGCACAGGCCCAGCGTCAACGTCACCAGGACCACGAGGACCGTCCTGCGCGGCCGACGGTCGAGCGAGACCCCCGCGTACCAGGTCCCGACCAGCCCCAGCGCGCCCAGCCCGAGCAGCACGGGTCCCACGCCCGCGACCGAGAGGCCGGCGGCCAGCAGCAGCACCGACACGTAGGTGTAGACCGTGAACTGCCCCAGGTAGACGAGCGCGTTCGCGGTCGAGACCACCGCGAGGCGCGATCGTCGGGCTGCCTGCCCGTGATCGTCTCGCCGCGCGCCGCCGCCCGCGACGGCCGGCAGGAGCACCGCCACGAGGACCGTCGTCAGCGCGCAGACCCCGGCGAGCACCGCGAACGCGGTCCGCCAGCCCACGGCCGCGCCCAGCGAGGTCGACAGCGGGACGCCGAACACGAATCCCGCCGACGCCCCGGCGGTCACGAGCGCGAGCGCACGCCCCGTGAACAAGGGCTGCACGAGCCGCGCGCCGTACCCGATGCTCACGGAGAAGAACAGGGCGTGCGCGATCCCTCCGACGGCTCGCCCCGCCGCGACGACCGCGAACGACGGCGCCACCGCGACGAGGGCGTTGCTCACGGTGTACGCGACGAGCGTCCCGAGCAGCAGCCCCTTGCGCGGCAGGCGCACGGTCGCGAGCGTCAGGGGCACCGCGAGCGCGGCGACCATGAACGCGTAGACCGTCACGAGCAGGCCGGCGGTCGACTCCGTGACGTCCAGCTCGTCGCTCATCAGCGGCAGCAGGCCCACCGGGAGGAGCTCGGTCGTCACGGCGAGGAAGGTCGCGAGCATGAGCGCGAGGATCCCCCCGGCGGCGTCGCGCACGGTCCCCGGGCGCCAGCCGGGCCCGGTGGTCGGCGCAGCATCGGTCACCCAGGCATCTTGGCACGGTACGTCCCCCTCCTCGCGCCGCGAGGCAGGGACGGTGCCGCGAGGTCACACCTGGGGTGCGAGGTCGCACCTAGGGTGAGGAGCAGGACCCGAGGAGACGGGAGGCGCTCATGACCGAGGCCGTCCTGCTCGCCCTGCCCTTCCGCGACCGCTGGCTCGTGCAGAACAGCCCCGCCCGGCGCGTCCCGAGCCACGGGGTCGACCTCCTGGGCGAGCGGTACGCGATCGACTTCGTCGGCGTCGACGCACGGCACCGCACGGCCGCGGTGCGTGACTGGCGCACGCTCGTCGCGACCGAGCCGCCCGAGCGCTTCGTCGCGTTCGGGCGCCCGATCCTCGCGCCCGTGGACGGTGTCGTGGTCCAGGTGCACGACGGCGAGGAGGACCACGCGGCCCGTCGGTCCCAGCCGGCCCTCGTGCCCTACGCGCTCGGGGCCGCGGGGAGGCTCCGCGAGGGCGTGCACGCCGTGGCGGGGAACCACGTGACGATCGCGCTCCCCCGGACCCGGGCGTTCGTGTCCCTCGTGCACCTGCGGCGCGGGTCGCTGCGGGTACGGGTCGGCGGGCAGGTGAGGACCGGGCAACCGCTCGCCGAGTGCGGGAACTCCGGGAACTCGACCCAGCCCCACGTGCACGTGCAGGTCGCCGACAGCCTCGACCTCACGGTCGCCCAGGGGGTCCCGGTCGCGTTCCGCGACTTCCGCGAGTGGCTCCGTGGCCGGGGCGAGCCCCTCGACCGGGCGACAGGACTGCCCGGCGAACGCTCCGTCGTCGAACCCTTGGCGCCGGCCGCGACCTGAGGCGGACCGAGCGGGCCCGCCGGGACGCACAGGAAGCGTCGGCTAAACGCTTCACCCCCTGGCCCACGGCACCTCGCCCTCCTCACCATGGGCCGGGTCCGCACGACCGTGCGGGCGACGCCGCCAGAGACGAGGACGTCCGATGAGCCGCACCCCCCTCCCACCCGACGCCGCCCCGCGGCGCCTCGCCCCGGTCGTCGCGGGCCTGACGACGGCCGCGCTGCTCACGACCCTCGCGGCCGTGGGCGTCGGAGCCGCAGCGCGCACGGCCCACGCCGCCGAGACCCCGGGCATCCACGTCGCCGACGGGCGGGTCGTCGAAGGCGACGGCACCGACCTGGTGCTGCGCGGCGTGAACCACGCACACACCTGGTTCACGGGCCAGACCTCGTCGATCGAGGCCATCAAGGACGCGGGCGCGAACTCGGTGCGTGTCGTGCTCTCGAGCGGCGACCAGTGGACCCGGAACACCCCCGAGGACGTCGCGCACATCGTGGACCTCTGCGAGGAGAACCGGCTCGTGTGCCTCCTCGAGGTCCACGACACCACGGGCTACGGCGACCAGTACGCGCCCGCCGCGGGCACGCTCGACCAGGCCGTCGACTACTGGGAGGACCTGTACCCCACGCTCGCGGGGACCGAGGACTTCGTCATGGTCAACATCGGCAACGAGCCGTTCGGCAACGACGCCGCGACCAACACGCGCTGGGGTGCCGAGACGTCCGCGGCGATCGGGCGCCTGCGAGACATCGGGTACGAGCACGCGATCGTCGTCGACGCCCCGAACTGGGGGCAGGACTGGACGAACGTCATGCGGGCCGAGGCCGACGAGGTCTTCGCGTCCGACCCCGACGCCAACACGATCTTCTCGATCCACATGTACGGCGTGTACGCGCAGGCCTCGACCGTCACGCAGTACCTCGAGCACTTCGTGGATGCGGGCCTGCCCCTGATCGTCGGGGAGTTCGGCTGGCGCCAGACGTCGTCCGACGTCGACGAGGACGTCGTGCTCGCCGAGGCCGAGCGCCTCGACCTCGGCTGGCTCGCCTGGTCGTGGAGCGGCAACACCGACCCCTACCTCGACATGGTGCTGGGCTTCGACCCGGCGAACCCGAGCGCCTGGGGCACGCGCATCATCGACGGGCCCGACGGCCTGCGGGACACCGCGGTCGAGGCGTCGTGGTTCGGCGGCGCGGTCGAGCCCACCGAGGAACCCACGGAGGAGCCGACCGAGCAGCCCACCGATGGGCCCGAGGACTGCACCGCGGCGCTGCGCGTCGTGGGC
The DNA here is from genome assembly GCF_042726775.1 of Oerskovia sp. NPDC060287. NCBI lineage: Bacteria > Bacillati > Actinomycetota > Actinomycetes > Micrococcales > Cellulomonadaceae > Oerskovia > Oerskovia sp. NPDC060287. The sequence continues at coordinate 293 of NZ_JBHXBO010000095.1, read as the reverse complement.
TCGTGGCCCGGTGGGTGGCAGGGCGAGGTCACGGTCACGGCGGGGGCCGCGTCGATCAATGGCTGGTCGGTCGGCGTCCCGCTCCCCGCGGGGGTCTCGGTGACCCAGCTCTGGGGCGGGGTCCACACGGCCACGCCCGACGGCGTCGTCGTGACACCCGCGGCCTGGAACGGGACGCTCGCGGCGAGCGCGTCCGCGACGTTCGGGTTCATCGGGACGGGCGCCGCGCCGTCGGGCACGGGCGTGACCTGCGCGGGGTCCTGACGGGTCCGCCGGGCGCTCCTCGCGGGGAG
>NZ_JBHXBO010000094.1:0-15784 GCF_042726775.1 Oerskovia sp. NPDC060287 | reverse complement strand
GTCCGTGCGGACCGGGGCCGTCGTCGTTCCTTGCCTGCGGTCAGACCGCGTCGTCGAAGGCCGCGCGGAGCTTGGCCTCCTCGTCGGTCGACAGGTTGGTCTGGATGAGCTCACCGTGGATGCCCTGCGCCTTGAGCGCCTCGTGGACACGGTCCATGACGGCCCCGGACGTGAGGACGAACAGCGCCGACGTGCCGGGCGTGACCTTGGACCGCACGGTGTCGATGAAGTCGTCGTCGATACCGACGTCGGTCAGCGAGCCCGCGAGCGCCCCGGCGGCCGCGCCGATCGCGACGCCGATGATCGGGATGAAGAAGATGATCCCGAACAGCAGGCCCCAGAACGCACCCCCCAGCGCGCCGATGCCCGTCGTGTTGTTGGACTGGCGCGTCTTGGGCTTCTTCTTGCCCTCTTCCCACGACACGATCGCCGCGTCCTGCACCTGGATGAGCTCCTGCTTCTGCAGCGCGAGCAGCGCGTCCTCCGCCTGCTGCGCACCTTCAGGAGTCTCGAACTTCCACACGGTCAGCGTTGCCACCACATGCCTCGTTCCGTCGTCGTCGGTTCTCGGGAGGACGCCGTCCCGGTCCGGGCGCGGGTCCTCCTCGACCGTAGGTGCGGTTGCCCGGCGCCGCCATCGGAGGCCGACCAGCCGGCGCAGCAGGCGCAGCCGCCGCCGTCGGGCGTCTCGCCACCCGTGGCACGCACGGCCGGGCCCGACGGCGCGCCCTCCTCGCCGTCGGACGCCGTGGTCGAGCGGTTCAGCCCGGCGACCGGGGTGCAGCACGCGTCACCGCGCCAGGCCTCGACGCCCTCCTTGATCGCGACGGCCGCGATGACGAGCGCCGCGATCGGGTCGGCCCACGTCCAGCCCAGGGTCGTGTTGAGCAGCAGGCCCACGAGCAGCACGGCCGAGAGGTACGTGCACAGGAGGGTCTGGCGCGAGTCGGCCACGGCCGAGGCCGAGCCGAGCTCGCGCCCCGTGCGGCGCTCGAACCAGGACAGGAACGGCATGACGGCGAGGCTCACGGCCGCGAGCACGATCCCGACGGTCGAGTGGTCGGGCTCCGAGGCCCCGAGCAGGGTGCGGACGGCGTCGACGCTCACGAACATCGCGAGGCCGAAGAACGACACCGCGATGAGGCGCATGGCCGTGCGCTCGCGCCGGTGCGGGTCGGGGGCCGCGAACTGCCACGCGACGGCCGCGGCCGACAGCACCTCGACGACCGAGTCGAGGCCGAAGCCCACGAGCGCCGCCGAGGACGCGATGCGCCCGGCCGTGATCGCGACGACCGCCTCGACCACGTTGTAGGCGATGGTCGCGGTGACGATCCAGCGCACCCGGCGTTCCAGGAGGGCCCGACGGGCGGGCGCGAGGCCCTGCCCGCGCACCTCGCGGGCGGAGGTCGTCGTGCCGGTCATGAGCAGGTGCACCCGTCGGGCGAGCAGCACGTGGGGTCGACCGTGACGACGAGCCGCAGCAGGTCGTCGAGGGCGGGCGCGAGGTGGCTGTCGGCGAGCCGGTACCAGGTGCGTCGGCCGTCGGGGATCGCCTCGACGAGACCGCACCCGCGCAGGCACGCGAGCTGGTTGGACATGACCTGGCGCGAGACGCCCAGGGCGTCGGCCAGTTCCGAGGGGTACGCGGGCGCTTCACGCAGCGTCAGCAGGATGCGCGTGCGCGTCTCGTCGGACAGCGCGTGCCCGAGCCGCGCGAGCGCCGCCGTGTGCGTGAGGGTGACGGTCTCCATGGACTGGACAGTACATGGGATCGTGAATCCAGAAAAGGGTGTACCGGTCGGCGGTGCGGGGCGACGGGGCCGCCGGCTCGTGGAGCGACGGCCACCGCCCCTCACCCCAGCCCGTACCGCGCGTCGAGCTCCGCGTCGTGCGGCAGCGTGCCGAACGACGCGGTCCATGCGCCGTCGGCCGCGATCGACTGCCCGGACACGTACGACGACTCGTCCGACAGCAGGAACGCGACGACGGCCGCGATCTCCGACGACTCGGCGATGCGTCCCAGCGGCGGGCCCTCGGCGAGCCCGCGCTCCTCGGCCGCAGGGTCGGCGGCGTTCGCGATCTGCGCGTCGAGGTGCGGCGTGCGGACCCCGCCCGGAGCGACCGTGTTGGCCCGGATGCCGTAGCGCCCGTACGTGACCGCGACGCTGCGCGCGAGGGCATCGATGCCGCCCTTGGTCAGCTCGTAGGCCGCGTGGTCGACGAACGAGGAGCGCCCGTGGATGGACCCGACGTTGACGATCGACCCGCCGCTCACCTGGTCGGTGAACGCCTCGACCGCCGCCGCGGCGCCCCAGAGGTAGCCCAGGCCGTTGATCTCGACGACGTCGCGCGCCGTGCGCTCGATCGCCTCGGCCCGCGCCGGGTCGCCCAGCGCGTGCAGCGGCGTGGTCTGGGTGATGCCCGCGTTGTTGACCCAGCCGGCGAGCGGCGCGAGGGTCCTCGCGACGCGCGCGGCCTCGCGGTGCGCCTCGCGGTCGCGTGAGTCGGCGAGCACGACGGCCGCGCAGATCCCCTCCTCGACCGTCCCCGAACCAGGGCTCCGCTCGAGCCCGACCACGGCCCACCCGTCGGCGGTCAGCCGCGCTGCGATCGCGCGGCCGATGCCCTTGCCGCTCCCGGTCACCACGACGCTGCGGGCCGCGGCGGGTCCTGGCACGGAGCCTTGTCCGGTCGGGTTCTGGGCGGCAACCGATCCTCGCTCGTCGTCGTGCCCGACGGCGGAGCCCGCCCTGGGCGTGCCGGTCGGGTCGGTCATCGGTCCTCCTGGTCGTCGAGCATGCGGTTGTCGTCGGTCGAGCATGCGGTGGTCGTCGTTCCGGGGCCCGTTTCGGACGCCAACCGCATGCTCGGCAGCGAGGGCTCGGCCTCGAACGTGAAGTACGCGGGCGTGAGCGTGAAGCCCAGGCCGGGGGCCTCGGGCGGCAGCGCCGTGCCGCCCGAGAACGTCGGCCCTCCCTCGACGAGCAGCGGTGCCGGGTCGTAGGGGTTGCCCTGGGGGGAACGCTCGAACGTCTCGACCCCGATCCCCGCCGCGCCTCCCAGGTGCACGCTGACCTCGGGGTACACGTGGCTCGACGTCACCAGGCCCGCGGCCTGCCACGACCGGACCAACGGGTCGGCGGCGGTGATGCCGCCGATCCCGACCACGTCCACACGGGCCACGTCGAGCGCGCCGAGCGCAGCGAGCCGCGCGAAGACCTCGGGGTCCGTGACCTCGTCGCCGATCGCGAGCGGTAGCCCCGTGACCCCGCGGACGTGGGCGGCACCCGCGGCGTCCTCGGGGAGGACCGGGTCCTCGAGCCAGGCGAGCGCGGGCGGTCCTCCCGCCCCCGCCCGAGCACCGATCCCCCACGCGTCGAGGTCCGCGAGCGCGTCGTCCGCGTCACGCCAGCCGAAGCCGACGTCGACCACGACACCGCTGCGCCCGGCCTCGGTCGGGCGCCCCGTGATCCCGGGCAGCTCGGCGCGCAGGATCGCGAGCAGGTCGCGCATGAGGTCGCGGTCGGGCGAACGGGAGATCTTGAGCAGCGGCCAGCCCTCGCGGGCACGGTCGAGCACCTCGTCGGCGACGTCGCGTGCCGTGCGACCGGGGGTCGGGTAGGCCGCGACGAGGATCGCCGGGCGGGCCGCGGGCACGACCGGGCCGGGAGATCCGGCCGCCCCGTGCTCACCGTGAGCCGGCGACCCGAGCCGAGCGCCGCCGTCGGGCAGGGACCGCTCCAGGAGGCGCCACACCGGGACCCCCGCGACCTTGCCCGCGACGTCCCACAGCGCGACGTCGACCAGGCCGATCGCGCGGCGCACCAGGCCCACGCGCCCGACGATCGCCGAGCCGCGCAGCGCGGCGTCCCACGCGGCACGCACCCCAGCGGCCGGGTCGTCGACCGGGAGGTCACGGCCCACGACGTGCGGCGCGACGAGGCGCTCGACGATCTCGGCCATGGGCGCCTCGCGCGTCAGGGCGTAGGAGACGCCCGTGACCTCGGTGCCGTCGGGCAGGACCGCCTGCACCTGGACGCCCACGTACTCGCGGCGGGTGACCGTCATGGCCCCGAGCTGGAGGGGCTGCGGCAGGGGCACGACGGTCGTCGAGGTGCGGACGCCCGTGATGCGGACGGCGCCGGCGGTGCCCGCGGTCCGGCCCGTCATTCCGGCTTCTTCGCGAGCGGGACGCCGTAGTCGATGATGAACCCGCCGTCGACGTAGATGGTCTGGCCGATCACGTACTGCGACTGGTCGGACACGAGCCAGCTCACGGCGTTCGCGATCTCCGAGGCGTCGGCGAGGCGGCCCGCGGGGATGCGCGCGAGGATCGTCTCCTCCTTGAGCGTGCCCGCCGCGACGCCCTGGCGGAACACACCCGTGTCGATGTACCCGGGCGCGACCGCGTTGACCCGCACCCCGCGCGCGGCCCACTCGGCGCCCGCGGTCGAGGTCAGGCCGATCACGGCCGCCTTGGTCGTCGAGTAGGGGGCGCGACCGGCGGAACCGCGCGCCGAGACCGACGAGATGTTGACGATCGCGCCGCGACCGGCGTCGAGCATGTGACGACCCGCGGCCTGCAGGCAGTTGAAGACACCGTGCAGGTTGACGTCGACCACGGCCTTCCACTCGTCCCAGCTCAGGTCCTCGATGCCCCGGTGGCGCTGGATCCCGGCGTTGTTGACGAGGACGTCGATCCCGCCCGTCGCTGCGGCGACCGCGTCGAACGCCGCCCCCACGGCCGCGTGGTCCGTCACGTCGAGCGCGGTCCAGACCAGGCCGGGCTCGGTGCTCAGGGCTCCGAGGTCGAGCGCGGGCAGGTCGTGCTGGACGACGTCCGCGCAGACCACGCGGTAGCCGTCGGACGCGAGCCGCTCGGCGATCTGACGTCCGATGCCGGCCGCACCGCCCGTGACGATCGCGGTGCGGAGCGGGACGTCGGCCGGGGTGCCGGTCGTGGTCGTGGTGCTGGGGATGCTCACTGGTCCTCCGTGGAAGTCTGCGCTGGTACGGGCGTCGTCGCCGCCAGGGTGTCGATGAGGTGGTTCGCGTGCTGCTCGAGCCGCGCGAGCGACCCGGGCGCGAGCGGCGACTGCCACGCCTGGTAGGCGCCGCGCTCGTAGGCCTGGTCGGTCGGCAGGTACACGAACCCCGGGCCGTTGGTCAGGTTCGCGACCACCACGGGGTGGTCGCCCGCGTGCTCGCGGACCGTGCGCTGGAAGCGCGAGTACGCCTCGCCGGGGTGCGCGACGAGGAACCCGTCGCCGATCTGCCACACCCACGTGGGGTGCTCGACGGTCGGGCCGGACACGTAGCCGTCGCGCAGGTTGCGCGCGCGGCGCAGCCGCTCGTCGCGGCTGCGGGGGTCGATGTCGGCCCACTCGGCCTCCATCTGCGCGAGGGTCGGCAGGTCGCGCAGGTCCAGCCCGACGGCGTCGCTCACCGCCCGCAGGACGCGCGAGCCCTCGACGGGGCGCGGCTCCCACATGCCCAACGGAGCGCCCGACTGCACGACGTGCGTGAGCTCGAGGGCCGTGCCGGGGGGCGGCAGCTCGGCGAGCGCCGCGAGGACCGCGTGCCCGAGCGAGGTGCCGTGGCGGTCGGCGACCGCGAGGTCGCCCGTGTACTGCTCGCGGGGGGCCAGCTCGCCCGAGGCGCCCTGGAAGAACGCGACGGGCGCGCCGGTCGACTCCTCGACGAGGTCACGCATCGCACCCACGTAGTCCGGGGAGACCAGGGTGTTCTGCCACGCGAGCGTCGTGGGGTGGCACGCGTAGTTGACGATCGTCGCGAGGGGCGTCGCGGCCCGCCCGGTGACGACCCTGCTGAGGCGGCCGATCACGACCGTGTCGTCGGTCGCCGCCTGCGGGACCGCCGGGTTGAAGCCGATCACGGGGGTGCCGAGAGCCTCGGTGGCGCCCTGCGTGGCGTCGGCAGTGGCGTCGGACGTGGCCGTCGCCGACGTGCCGGGCGTCGTCGCGACGGGCTCGCCGTGCGACCCGCCGCCACCGAGGACCAGCTCGCGGTCCGCTGCGAGCGAGCAGCGCCCCGTGGTCCACTCGAGCGTCGCGGGCGCGAGCGAGGCCACGGCCTCGCGGCCCGCGTCGACGGCCTGCGCCGCGAGGTGCTCCAGGTAGGCGGGGATGAGCTCACCCCCCTCGAGGTCGACGTCGTGGCTGCACAGGACCGGGCCGGCGTGCGTGTGGGACAGGGAGATGAGCAGCCGCTCGGGCGGCAGGCCGAGGCCCGCGAGGACCGCGTCTCGCACGCCGCGCTCGTCGTCGACGCGGCGCCACCACGTGGCGTCCACGGTGATCATCACGAGGGGTTCGTCGGTCCGCCCGGGGTGAGCGGCGCCGTCGGGCACGCTTCCTGATACGGGGCGGGCTGCGCCGTCGGGCGTGCGGTGCGAGGGCGAGGCGCCGGGCGCCTCCTGTGCGAGCGCGATCGCCGTGAGGGTCATCGCACGGTGCGACCCCTGCGAGGCGTTCCAGTCGGCCGGGCCCCAGTTGCGGGCACGGATGCCCACCGGAGGCGTCACGTCCCGGCGGGCGACGCCCGCCAGACCGTGGAAACCAGGCACCTTCACCTGGTCGTGCAGGGACACCATGGATCCTCCTCGAGCCTGTGCGTGAACCCTCGAATGCTATAGCATGTAGGGAGGGGGCAAGCCGTCCGGTGGCCCTTCGCTTCGATGGTGGCACGACGACGCGCCCCGCGCAGACCACGCCCCGGCACGCCCCACGGGCGAGGAGCCGGGCAGAGGTCGCCGACCGCTATCCTTCGGGGCACCCTCCCGGATCGGACCGCAGAACACTACGGAGAAGCCATGGCGCTCAAGAGCGTGCCCGACCTGAACGTCGCCGACCGCGTGACCGTCGAGCTGCGAGAGGCGATCTTCAGCGGCGACCTCGCGCCGGGGTCACGACTCGTCGAGCGCAAGCTCGCCGAACGGCTCGGCACGAGCCACATCCCCGTCCGCGAGGCACTCACCCGGCTGACCGAGGAGGGGCTGGTCGAGCGCCTCCCCCACCGCGGGGCACGCGTCGCCGCGCTCACGAGCCGCGACCTCGAGGAGATCTCGAGCCTGCGCACCCTCCTGGAGCAGTTCGTCGTCGTGCGCGTGCAGGCCGAGTGGGACGCCAAGACGGAGGCGCGCCTGCGCAAGACCGTGCAGCAGATGGTCGACGCGGCCGAGCGCGGGAGCTCGGCGCGCGTGTTCGAGCTCGACCGTCGCTTCCACGAACAGCTCTGGGAGCTCGCCGACCACCGCATGCTCATGACCATCACCTCGCAGCTCCGTTCGCGGATCACGGGCTTCCTGCGCGCCGCGAACGTAGCGCTGGACCCCGAGGCCCGCGTCGCGCACGCCGAGACGCACAACCTCATCATCGACGCGATCGCGAGCGGCGACCCCGAGCGAGCGCGCGCCGTGATGGCCGAGCACATCGGCGAAGCCGCGGCGCGCCTCGAGAGCCACACCGAGGACGGCGACGTCGCCGACGCGCCCGCGGTGGAGGCCGGGGGTTCCTGACGCACGGCCCTCGTCGTCGAGCGTGCCGTTCGGGTGGTCGCGAGACAGGTCCCGGCAGCCCGGACGTCACGCTCGGCGCGTCCTAGGAGGCGCGTCCCGGGAGGCGCTTCGAGGAGCGCGCCGAGCACCTCGACGGTCGAGCCGTAGCGACGTCGAGCCGTCGCGACGCGGGGCGTCCCCCTTGTCCGCCCTTGTTGACGGGGGGTGCCCGTCACGCCACAGTGCTCCCATGACGACCACCGTCGACGCCACCTCCCTCCTCGCAGCGACCGAGGCCAGGCGTCGCGCCCAGCGACGCGCCACGTCCCTCCCGCTCACGGGGACGGCCGCAGGGCTCGCCATCCTCGCCGTGTCCCTCTGGAGCGAACCCTTGCGGTTCTGGCCAGGGCTGCTCGTCCCGTCGCTCGTGTACCTCGTGATGTGGCTCGTCGCCGCGCGTCGCAGGAGGCGCGGGCCCGCGTGGACGACCGAGGGCAAGGACCGGTACGGCATGGTCCTGCTCGTGCTCGTCCTGCTGGCGTGCTTTCCGGGGGGTCTGCTGCTGACCCGGTTCGCCGGCCCTGCCTTCGTGCTCGGCGTCGGTCTGCTCCTGCTCGACCGTCGTTCGGGGGACCCGCTGCTCCGGGGCCCGGGGATCGCGCTGGTCGTGACGAGCCCCCTCATCGCGCTCGTCCTGTCCCCTGTGCTGACGGGCCCCTTGCTCCTGGCGCTCGCGATCGGGTGCGGCGCGCTCGCCCTCGTCGCGCACCGGCGAGAGGCCGCGATACTGGCGGATCTGGGGTGACCGTGGGGCCCGTCGGCCGCGACGGGTTCAGGAGGAGGGCGTGAACGAGCTCGGCATCAGCACCGCCATGGAGGCGACGGGGCCGGGGGCAGTGGCGTACCGCGACGAGTGGACCGTCGACGGCACGGCAGGCGGACCCGTCGGTCGAGCGCGCCGTTCGAGCTGTCGCGAGACAGGTCCCGGCAGCCCGGACGTCACACTCGGCGCGTCCTAGGAGTCGCTTCGAGGAGTCGCTTCGAGAAGCGCGCCGAGCACCTCGACGGTCGAGCCGCGGGCGACGTCCGGCGACCAGTCCTCGGCCCAGGCTCGGCCGTGCGCGACCCACCCGGTCCGCAGGCCCGCGTCCCGTCCCCCACGCACGTCGGCGACCGGGTGGTCACCGACCATCCACGCGGAACCCGGCCCGGCTGAACACGCCGACCCGATCACTGCGGATGCCGCAGCGAAGATCCGTCGATCAGGCTTCGCGACGCCCACCTCCTCGGAGATCACGACCCCCGACACGAGGTCCACCAGCCCGGTCCGGTCGAGCTTGGCCCACTGCTGGCCCGCCGTCCCGTTCGTCACGACGACGACGGGGACCCCCGCGGAACGGAAGGCCTCGACGCACGCAGTCACGCCCGGGTACGGAGCGATCCACGCGAGATGCTCGAACAGGAGGCGGTCCACCAGGTGGGCGACGTCGTCGGGCAGGTGGAATCGCGCGCGCATCTGCTCGGCGAGCGCGGCCCGCGGCGTGTAGCCGTCACCGTCGGCCGCGACGAGCCACCGGGCGGCGTCGGCGCCGAGTCCGCGGTCGCTCGTGAACGCCGAGGCCCAGGCCGCGAAGGCCCCGGCTCGGTCGACGAGGGTGTTGTCGAGGTCGACGAAGAGCGCCCGGACGGGCGCAGCGGTGTCGAGCATGTGGTTGTCGCTCCTCGAACATGCGGTGGGCGTCGGAATCCAAGCGATTCACGACCGTAACCACATGTTCGGCAGCGAGGGGAGGACGGTCGAGGTCTGAACACTTCGTGCGAGGTCCAGCCCGACCTCGCACGCGCTTCGTTGCCGTGCATCGTTCACTCGAGAACGTGGTTGCGAGACTATTCTTGCTATAGCAAAGCGTCAAGCCGACGGCGGTGGGCCCGCACCGACCGCCACGCGCACCCGCCCCCACCTGCGACGACACCCGCAGGCCCACCGAGGAGACCCATGGAATTCCGCACCGCGACGCCCGCCGACGTCCCGTCGCTGTACACGCTGTGGGCCGCGGCGTTCGACGCCCCGCTCATGGTCCCGGTCTACGAGACCGACGCGCGCCGGCTCGACCGCACGATCGTCGCGGCCCTCCCAGGGGCGGGTACCGTCCCGGACCGCGTCGTCGCCTCGGTCTGCTGGAGCCCGCGCACGCTCGTCGGCCTTCCCGGGCCCGGTGGAGCAGCCACCACGCTCACCGTGGGCGGTGTCGCGAACGTCGCCTCGGCCCCTGACCTGCGCGGGCGCGGCCTGGTCCGCCTCGCGCTCGCCGAGGCCGTCACGCACATGGAGGCCGCGGGCATGGACGCCTCGCTGCTGTTCACGGGCACCCCTGGTGTGTACCGCCCGAGCGGCTGGGAGACCTTCGAGGTCCCCGTCGTCACGGGCCCCCTCCGGCCCGACGACGCCGCTCGCCCTGCGCGGTCGGGCCAGGCCGGGCTGCCGGGCCAGGCCGGGCTGCCGGGCCAGGCCCGGGTCGCCGTCCGCCACGAGCCGGCGGCGCGCACAACCCTGGCCGGCCCCACCACGTTCCCCGCCTGGAGCGCCGACCTCCCGTGGCAGGACCTCGCCGCCCTCCACGACGCGTTCCACGGCGCCCCCGTGACGACGCGCCGCACGGCCGCGCACTGGCAGCGCCGGATCCCCCTCTGGTACTCGGCGGCCGAGCTCCTCACGGCCCGACGCCCCGACGGCGCGATCGCGGGCTACCTGGTCGTGGAGACCGAGGGCGAGACGCTGCGCGTGCGGGAGCTCGCCGTCGGGCCGGACGACACGTCGACGCTCGAGGCGCTCGCACGGGCAGCCCACGCCCTGGGCCGCGAGCGCGGAGCGACCCGCGCCGAGGTGCGTCTGCCGCGCATCCCGGCGACGGCGATCCTGGCCGACGCGCTCCTGGCCACCGAGGGCCGCGAGACGACGTCGGACGCGACGGGCATGCTGCGTCCGGTCCTTCGGGAAGCGGCGGAGATCGACGCCCTGCGCGCGGCGACCAGCGGCCCGGCTGCCGGCTTCCACTGGCCCGGCGACTACCTGTGACGCGAGCGGGCGCCCGACGGGGACGCGCGCCGAGCTGCGGCCGGCAGCGTCCCGCCCGACCATGTCGCCCGACCTTGCCGCCCGACGCGCGCCGAGCGACGCGCGCCGAGCGACGCGCGCCGAGATGCGCCCAAGGGGACAGCGGAGCCCCCGCCGAACCCCCGTCGGACGCATCTCGGCGCAGCGGGCACCCCGCCGGAAGCGTCCCGCCCCGCCCCGCCCCGGAAGGGCCCGACGGACCTGGCGGCTCGTCACCAACCTCTTGACATTGCTATAGCACCGGCCTAACCTCCGGGAAATGCCCGATTCATCCGGACGCAACGAAGCGCATCCATCCTGCTGTCACGGCCTGCCGCACACAGCCTGAACCGTCCTCTCGCACTCCCGTCCCCGGTCACCGCAGCCCCGGCCCGCCGGACTCCACCCGCACTCCCCCGTTGCCGTACGTCGGCCACGCCTGAACGGACCCGTCTCATCGACCCGTCCGAAGGGTGACCCACGTGAAGACCCCCCTGACTGCCCGCGAGAGCGCCGCAGCACCAGACCTCTCTCTCGACCCCGACCCCACCGCCCCCTCGCGCCGCGGCCTGCTGCGCGTCGCGGGCATGGGCGCGCTGGCCGCTACCGCGTTCGCGCTCTCCACGGGCACGGCACCCGCGGCCCTCGCCGCGTCGCTGGGCCTGAGCAAGGACAGCGAGCCCGACGACGAGCTCGCCGTCGCGACGTCCGTCGCCCAGCTCGTCGGCTGGCGTGCCAAGAAGATCGAGCACGGCACAGTGGTCCAGCTCCTGGGCCACGCGACCCCCGGCGACGGCGCGGCCCGCCTGGTCCGCTACGACGCGAAGAGCACCGCGGCCCCCGACGGAGGCACCGTGCTGGCGCCCGAGGACCTCGGGTCCGGGCTGGGCCCCGGACGGTGGCACACGCTCCACACCGGCACGGCCGACTTCCGCTGGTTCGGGATCTTCGGCGCCGACGCCCCCACGGGCAGCGCCGACGACGCGCTCGACACGCTCGTGAACGACCCGACCGTGAGCCGCATCGAGGCGCACACGGACCTCAACTTCGTGCGCCGGCACACCTACGCGCGCTCCGACCTCGAGCTCGACTTCGGTGGCCGGACCGTCACGACCGAGGGCATCGAGCGCAACGCGCACGACAACCCCTTCGGCGCCGTGCTGTTCTTCCAGGGCACCGTCACGGACGTGACCCAGCAGCGCACGCTCGCCGAGACCATGCCCGACCAGCGCGACGTCTTCGAGGTCGCCGACTCGACCGCGTTCGCGGTCGGCGACTGGTGGACCGTGCAGGTCGACCCCCGGCCGGGCGGCGGACGCGACGAGCGCGAGCTCCAGCGGCTCGTGCAGGTCACCGAGGTCGTGGACGGGCAGCACGTGCGCGTCGACTACCGCAACGGCTGGGAGCTCGCCCCGGGCCGCGTGCTCGAGTGGCGCAAGGTCGTGCCGGTCGAGCAGGTCCACGTGCGGAACATGACGTTCATCGGCGCCGGACCCTACGACGGCCCCCTCAACGGCGAGCTGCCCGACGACCGGGAGTACAGCGGGTCGCACCCCGTCGCGTACGAGTTCGCGGTGCGGTGCGACGTCACGGACGTGCACGGCTCCAAGACGTGGTGGCCCGTCATCATGCGCCGCTGGAACACGTTCTTCGCGACCGAGCGCTGCTCGGTCGCCAACCCGCCCACGGTCTTCTACGGCGGCGCGGGCTACCTCACGCAGCAGATCTACTGCCTCTACGGACGCGTCGCGGACTGCCGCTCGCACAACGCGCGCCACCTCAACGACCTCACGGCCTCGGCCTACTGCATCGTCGAGAACTGCCACGGCGACGGCGACGACCAGGGCGGCAACCCGTTCACGACGCACGGCCAGTACGAGCACGACCTGGTGTTCCAGGGCAACAGCGGCCTCATGGACATCGCCAACTCGGGGGCGCAGTGGGGCATCAGCGCCAAGCGCATCACGGTCAAGCAGCACGTGGCCTCGTGGTTCACGGTCAGCACCAAGATCACGGACCTGACGCTGGAGGACGTGCACGTGGTCGCGCGCTCGACGTTCGACCAGCAGGGCAGCCTCACGGTCAACGCCGACGGCGTGCAGATGCGCGGCTGCACCGCGTCGTTCTTCGCGGTCGCCCAGCGTTCGAACCTCTCGAAGCGGCCCAACGTCATCGAGGACTGCCACTTCTCGCTGCCCGTCGGCAGCGTGCTGCACCAGACCCCCGTCGCGAACCCGGTCCACTTCGTCCGCACGAGCTTCACGGGCTTCGACGGCACGATCATGCGCGGCGCAGGGCCGGTGACCTTCACCGACTGCACGTTCGTCGGTTCGACCGACGAGGCCACCCCTGCAGCCCCCGCGCTCGTCGGGTCGGCCGACGTCACGATCAGCGGCGGCACCCTGACCGGGACGGGCATCCAGCTCAGCGCGGTCCGCGACCAGAGGCTCACGGTCCGCGGCACGCGGATCTCCGGCACGACGACGGCGGGCGCCCTGGTCTCGCGGGCTGCGGGCCCGGGCACGGTCCAGGTGGACCTGCGCGGCGCGACGCTCGCCGCGAGCGGGGCCACCGCGCACGTCGCGCTGACCTCGGGCACCGACGCGCTGACCGCGGTCGGTGCGCGCTTCACCGGCGGCCGGTACGACCTGGCCCCGACCACGCGCGTGCTCCAGTCCGGCTGCGTCGAGCAGGGCGTCGACCGCACCGGCTTCCCCGAGGGCGAGCGCGTCCTCGTCACCGACTCGCTCGCGCTGTGAACCGCACGAGCGTCCCCCTCCCCCGCCACTCCGCAAGCACCCCCGATGAAAGGCACCTGCAGATGACGAACCTCCTCACGTCCGGACGGACCCCCGGCGAGCCGGCGACGACGCCGAGCTCTGCTCCCGCGGACGAGGCCCCCTCGCGCCGCAACCTGCTGCGCGTCGCCGGGATCGGCGGCCTCGTGGCCGCGGGCGCCCTGATGGGCACGCACCCGGCCGCAGCCGCCACGCCCACCGCCGCTGCGCCGTCGGGCGTGCTGCCCATGAAGAAGGACGAGCCCGACGACGAGGTCCTGGTCGCGGCGTCCGTCGCCCAGCTCGTGGGCTGGAGGGCCAAGAAGATCGACGACGGGACCGTCGTCCAGCTCCTCGGCCACGCGACGCCGGGCGACGGCGCCGCGCGCCTGGTGCGGTACGACGCCAAGAGCGACGTCGCGGCCAACGGCGGCACGGTGCTGGCGCCCCAGGACACCAAGGGGAAGGGAAGGTGGCACACGCTCCACACGGGCACCGCCGACTTCCGCTGGTTCGGGCTGTTCGGGAAGGACACCCCCGCCGACGACGCCCTCGACGCGCTCGTGAACGACCCGACCGTGAGCCGCATCGAGGCGCACACGGACCTCAACTTCGTGCGCCGCCACCGGTTCACGCGCTCGCACCTCGAGCTCGACTTCGGTGGGCGCACCATGACGACCGAGGGCATCGAGAAGGCCGGGCAGGACGACCCGTTCGCGGCCGTCCTGTTCTTCCGCGGCACCGTGACCGAGGACGTCCGCACCCACAAGCTCACTGCCGTGATGCCCGAGCTGCGCGACGACTTCGAGGTCGCCGACTCCTCGAAGTTCGCCGTGGGCGAGTGGTACGCGCTCGAGGTCGACGCGCTCGCGGGCAGGTGGGAGCGCGAGCTGCAGCTCCAGGTCCAGGTGACCCAGATCGTCGACGCGACGCACGTGCGCGTCAACTACCTCAACGGCTGGGAGCTCGCCGCCGGCCGCACCCTCACGTGGACCAAGGTCGAGCCCGTGCAGCAGGTGCACGTGCGCAACCTGTCGTTCGTGGGCGTCGCGGGCGGCGACCAGTACACGGGCTCGCACCCGCTCGCGTTCGAGTACGCGGTGAGCTGCGACGTCGAGAACGTGCACGGCGTCGCGACGTTCTGGCCCCTGGTCATGCGCCGGTGGTCGACGTTCTTCACCACGTCGCGGTGCTCGCTCGCCAACCCGGCCTCGATCACGTGGGGCGGCGCGGGCTACCTGACGCAGCAGATCTACTGCCTGTACGGGCACGTGTCCGACTGCCACACCTCGAACTGCCGCCACCTCAACGACTGGACGGCCTCGGCGTACGGCCTCGTGGAGAACTGCCACGGCGACGGCGACGACCAGGGACCGTTCGTCACGCACGGCCAGTACGAGCACGACCTGACGTACGTCGGGAACTCGGGGCTCATGACGTTCGCGAACTCGGGTGCGGCGTGGGGCTCGTCGGCCAAGCGCATCACGGTCAGCAAGCACGTGTGCTCGTGGTTCGTGGCGCGCGTCAAGGTCACCGACCTGACGCTCGAGGACGTCCAGGTCATCCGCAAGGAGGGCCTCGCGGGCTCGGGCATGCTGTGGGTCAACGCCGACGGCGTCCAGCTGCGCGGCTGCCAGGCCGACGACACGCTGATCATCTCGCAGGCGTCGAGCCGCTCGAAGCGCCCCAACGTGATCGAGGGCTCGCGCTTCAAGGTGCTGCCCGGCACGCCCGTGACGCAGGCCAACGTCACCAACCCCGTCCACCTGGTCCGCACGACGCTGAACGGGCTGGAGGGTGCGTCGTTCGCGGGCTCGGGTCCCGTGGTCCTCGACCAGTGCACGCTCGAGGCCGCCGAGGGCAAGGGCACCGTGACGGCGTCGGGCGACCTGACGATCCGTGGCGGCGTGGTGCGCAACGTCGCGGTCGTCGCGGCGGGGACCGCGGAGCAGACCGTCCGGGTCGGCGACGGAGCCCGGCTCGAGGGCTCGCCCGCGGGCGGCACGTTCCTGAGCCGGGCGAAGGCGGACAAGCCGGTCACCTGGAACCTGGACGGTGCACGATCCACCGCCCCGACGGGTGACACTGGTCACGTGAAGCTAGACGCAGGTATCAATCGATGGTCGGCCGTGGGCTCCACCTTCACGGGTGGTCGCCTCCAGCTCGCCGACGGCGCGTTCGGTGCCGGGTCCTACCTCCTGCACACGGGCAACGTGGAGAGCGGCGTGCAGCGCGTCGCGATGCCCGCGGACGGCCCGACGGTCTCCACGACGGGGACGCTCATGGTCTGACGCCCGACCGGGCCGGTGCCGGGCGCCCCGACGCCTCAGCGCCGAACACGAGGTTGCGACCGGTCGAGCACGAGGTTGCGGTCGTTATCAGCGAGATGGCGACCGC